>JALVAI010000159.1 GCA_027011235.1 Desulfobulbaceae bacterium | reverse complement strand
CGGCCTTACCATGGGCTGTTTTTATATTGAGAGCCCGGCCATGCGGCTTTTGCAGAAAAAGGCAGGCCGCGGCGATTTTGAGCATCTTGTCATCCATTCCTCCATTATCCGGCCGGCGGCCAACGACTGTATCCGCACATACCTGCGCCGGCTGCACGGCGAGAAGTGGCAGCCCCTGCATCCATTGATAGCGGATATCCTGAGCGAGACCTACGGCATCATGGTCTACCAGGAGGATGTGTCCCGGGTTGCGGTCCAGCTTGGTTTTTCCCCGGCCCAGGGTGACAGGCTGCGCAAGATCATGTCGAAAAAGGACAAAGACGGGCAACTTGCCGATTTCAGGGACCGCTTTTTTCAGGCTGCTGCTGAAAAAAAACTTTCCCAAAAAGAGGCGGAGGGTATCTGGCAGATGATGCTCAGTTTTGCCGGTTATTCCTTTTGCAAGCCCCATTCGGCCAGTTATGCCCGGGTGTCGTTTCAGGCCGCCTGGCTCAAGGCCCATTATCCGGCCGAGTTCATGGCCGCGGTTCTCTCCAACCAGGGGGGATTTTATTCGACTTTTGCCTACGTGTCCGAGGCGCGCCGGATGGGACTGCGGATAGTGCCGCCCGATGTCAACAGGAGTGAAATTGCCTGGCGCGGGCATGGAAGAAAACTTCAGGTTGGTCTGATGGCGATTGCCGGACTCAGTGAGACAATCCGCAACCGCATCCTGCAGGAGCGGCAACAAGGCACCACACAGGCGCCCTACTCTACCCTGCCAGATTTCCTGCAACGGGTGCGCCCGGACGATGATGAGGCCAGGGCGCTACTTCATGCCGGGGCCCTGGATGGACTGGTCAAAAAACCGGTCAACAGGAGCCAGATGGTGTACCAGCTTGCCCAGTGGCAACAAAGCCGATCCCTGGCGATCAACCGGCTCTTTCCGCCCAGTACTGTTCCGCCGCCGAAGCTGCCTGGACAGCACCGACTGGAACAGCTGCGCAATGAATATCGGGTACTGGGTTTTCTCTGCCACACGCACCCCATTTGCCTGTTTAATCAGCACCGGCAGCGTTTAAGAACCATTTTGGCGCGAGATCTCGATAGATTTGCCGGCAGCAGGGAAAAAATACTTTTTCTGGGCTGGCCCATCACTGCCAAGATCGTGGGCACGAAAACCGGACAACCCATGGAATTTCTTACCTTTGAAGATGAAACAGGACAGGTGGAGTGCACCCTCTTTCCCCGGACCTACCAGCGGTACTGCCATCTCCTGCACACGGGAGCGCCCCTGTTACTGACCGGAATCGTTGAGCAGGATTTCGGGGCATTAAGCTTTACCGTTACCCATATCGCACCTGTACCGGAAAGCGATACCAGGAAGAGAAGTCTGACTGTTCCATCGGCCAGGGATATGAAGCCTCGATTTATGGAGCAACGGCTTGATAACAACAGTTGGAAAACAGTTGGATAATTGATTGTTTATTATTTATTATTTATCCTACAGACTTAGGTCTTCTTCGTTAATGTTTTCTTCACGGTTCTGAATGGATTGCTCAAAGATTTCCGATGCCCGTTGCTGGTGACGTTCAGCCTCATCGTTTTTCTTCTGTCGACTGCAGAGTTTTGCCAGTTCCTGCAGAACAGCGGCAACCGCCGGGTGATTTTCCCCGTGATTTTCCTCCATGATGGCAAGGGCTTTTTTATAACATTCTTCAGATTTTTCATACTGGCCCTGTAATCGGTACGATTCAGCCAGATTCTGCAGGGCCATGGCCAATTTGGGGTGGGTTGCGCCCAGGGACTTTTCCCGTATGGCACAAAGCCGTTCATAGAGGGCCGCTGCCTTGTTGTCCTCTTCAAGCTCTGAGTTAAGCCCGGCCAATTTTTCCAAGAGATGGTCCAGGGCCGGATGCTCCGGACCAAGTTCTTTTTCCATGATGGCAAGGGCCTTGCTATAGGTCGGTTCCGCCTGTTCATACTGGCCCTTTGCCTCTTGCAGTTCAGCGATCTGGCTCCAGCTGAGTCCCATTTCAAGATGTTCTGGCCCAAGGCTGCCGGCAATGGTTTTCATGGCCTGCTTATAGAGCGGCCCAGCCTGCTTCAGGCTGCCGCTTAAGGCATAGGTGTAGCCGAGTTCACGCCGGGCAAGCGCAAGATCAACACTGTTTTTGTCCTCTTTGGTCAGGAGATCGACAAGTTTTTCCAGCACAGGTCGCGCATCCCGGTAGCGGTACAACTTGCGGGCCATTACTCCGGCTGCCCGCAAATACTTGCAGTTGTCCCCCTCCAGATCCACGGCCTTGCGGTAACGCTCCAGGGCCAGGTAAAGATCAACCCTGGCCTCGGCAAGGCAACCGGCAAGATACGCGGCAAGGGGGGCCTTCTCTCCCTGTTTGTCAACAATGCCCGCAAAAAATTCCTCGGCGGGTTCGGTATTGCCACAGAGCAGGCTTTCCTTGATCCGTTCATGCAGGGTTGCATCAATTGCAGCCTTCATCTCATCAAGGGCATCCAAACCAGCCTGACGCCACTCCAGTTCCTGTTTGTAGCTGTCGTCAAGAAGAGCAATCCGATCGGTTATGGCCACAAGCTCTATCTGCAAATGGTCACGTTGTATGTCATCTCCATTATTGATCGCCTTGGCCAGTGCCTGCTGCTGCTCTTTTTCACGCTTGCGAAGCCTTGTCTCGTAGACCTCGATGGTCAGGGTGGGGACAATAGCCTCGTCTTCAGCAGGTTCTTCTTTCACCAATTCCTGCTCATCAACGATATCAGATTCAGGCCCGGCAACAATTTCTTCAGCCGGTTCTTCATCTGCAACAAGATCGGATACCTTATCAGGGACCGCCTCCTGCTGATCTTCATCCCCGGAGGAGAGAATATCTTCTACCGGGCCATCGATTTC
>JALVAI010000158.1 GCA_027011235.1 Desulfobulbaceae bacterium | reverse complement strand
GGCAACGGGATAATACTGAAATTCGTCCAGATCATCTTCAATGGCCCGTTTCTGTTCGTCGAGAAAGCGAACAACTTCGGGTTGATTTTCAAGACCAAAGGGTGATTCCGCATGCAGATCCGAGACCTTTGGCTCCCCCTGGAACATGATCCCGAGATCAAAGGCCACGCCCCACCCTTTTTCCCCGTGATTGCTGCTCCAGCCCAAGCCGGCGTAGGGGGCAAAGGTGTTGAAGTCCACCGTTCCCTTGACATGCGCCAAGTCTGTGAGGCCTGCGTACTGCTGATATTGGACGGGTATCAGGTCTTTTCGGTAGGTGCCGTCCACATTGATTTCATTGTCATTGAGAAAGACGCCGCCGGTCAGGCGAAAACCGTTGGCAAAGGGGTGCCAATCGAGCAGGAGTGATGCGTTTTTCAGCTCCGGCTCCATGTTGTAATCAACCTGGTCAATGGTGGAGTCAAAGTTAAATTTCAGATAATCGGCCCCGCCTCTGATGATAATCGAATCAGTGAGGCCAATGCCGATCTCGGCGCCGACCCCGAGGGTTCCTCCCTTGAGGGCAACTTGCACATCTCCCTGGCCGGCAAAACAGTTTGGGGCGGCAAGCAGAGAGAGGCAGCAGAATAACAGCGCGCATGATTTCATGAATAATCCCTCCGGAGATTGGTACCGCCAACAGATAGTATTGGCGGCCTGAATGACAAAACAGAATATTAAACCGATTTCTCTTGATAAGCAGGAAATGTGCCTGCCGAAGGAATTTTTTGTTGCCCGCTCTTTTTTTATGAAAAAACAAGCAGATATGCCATTGATATCTTTTGGCCTGTCGGGAAAGGTAGACTTACGTGTTGTCCTGAGTCGGAAAATTGGCAGCCCGGCTGCGCATGCCGATCAGGGCGGCGCCAATGGCATTGCCGGTTTCAAAGAATTCAGGGAAGACCACCTCGGTCTGCAGCCTTTGGGCCACGGCTGGAAGAAGAAGCCGGGCCGCGGCGCCAATACCGATAATTGGTATTTTCAGTCTGAAACTGACGGTGAACAGTTCATTATCCCTGTGGTTGAGGAAAGGGGCGGCCTTGTGTTCTCCCCAGACAGAGCGGCCGAGATAATCGAGGATGATGTTTTCAATCACATCTTCTGTCAGGGTCAAGGCCTGGCGGCAGAGCTCTTCCACCTCCAGCCCAAGTTCGGCGGCAAGGATTTCCGCGCCTTTTTTGGCTGCGGTACCATTACCTATCTCCAGCCTGCCAAGTACATGCAGGGCATCGGTCGGAGTAAAACCGCTTACCTGAACCTTTTGCAGGAAATAAAGCCGTTCGATATGTTTTTCAAGCGCCATACCGGTTTTACCGCTCTGCTCGGCAAGGAAGGCAACGGTGGCCGGGCCGTGTTCGGCAAGACAGGAGAGAACCGGATCTGCGGTATCAACATTATCTCCAACTGGCAGGACCAGGGAACAACGGTTACCGCAGCCCAGCCATTGTGCGGGATCAGGAAGGTTCGGCGTGCTGGCGAGGGGTTGCACCCTGGAAGGCAGGAGTCTCAGCCGGCCATTATCGGTACAGACGATATGGCTGTCGCCCCCGCCGGCAGCGGTATACATGTCAATGGCCTCCACATGGGTCTGCCACTGGTCGATGCGGCAGCCTTGCCGATTGATGACCGGCTGCCCGTCTTTCAGCATGCAGACATCGGTTGTTGTTCCGCCGACATCGACAACCAGGGCTGTTTCTTTTCCGGCCGTGGCCCCGAAGCCGGCGGTGGCGGCCGGACCGCTGGCCATGGTGATGGCGGCGCGGTCGGCAACCTCCTCCAGGGGCGCCCCCTGACCATTGCCACAGATGATGGTGACCGGACAATCCAGTCCGACCTGTTTCATTGAGCGCTGGATCGAGGTAAGGAAGTCCTTCATCAGGGGTTGCAGTTTTGCATGCAGACAGGCCGTGGCTGCCCGTTCCCGCATGCCGGGATGACTGCTGACCTTGTGGGAGCAGAAAACAGGTTTTGGGTCAATGAGTGAAATGGCCTTTTCGGCGACCAGCTCGTGGGTCGGATTTTTTATGGACATGGCCCCGCAGACCGCGTAGCTGTCCACTTCATTTTTTAATCCCTGGACCGTGTCGACCAGGTTTTCAAGGTCCAGGGGCTGTTCTTCCCTGCCAATGATGTCGTGGCCGCCCTTTAGAAAGACGTTGGCCACCACCGGCAGCTTAAAGGGACGGACATAACCGAAGACAAACAGGCCAACGCGGGCGCCGCGTTTCTCAACAATGGCGTTGGTGGCCAGGGTTGTGGAGACGGCAAGACCGGTCACAGCGCCGGGATTGATCTCATCGGATAAAAGGGTAGTCAGGGCTTTGCCGACCCCGATACTCAAATCATGATGGGTGGTCGGTTTTTTGACACAACGGACAATTTTCCCGCTCTCTTCCTCAAGGAGCACCGCGTCCGTATAGGTGCCGCCGGTGTCAATTCCTATGAAATACTGCATAAACTGCCCTGTGGTCATTGAAGATAAATATCATGGTACAAATAAAAAAAGCCCGGTCAAAAGACCAGGCTCTATGAAAAAATGGCTCCTCGGGAGGGAATTCCGCAAACAGCGGAACAGGGTGGTTAATCCCGCCTCTGGCGGGACTCTACCAACTGGTCTTTCAGATATCGTTTGATCCCGCGTTTTTTAATTTTCTTTTCCAGGGTCATGGCCTGGCCCCTATCCGAACATTGGTGGCTCCATATCAATCGCCAAGGCCCCTGAAAACGTTTGGTGGTTTTTGATCCCCGGTACTCCGGATCGTTATGCTGTTGCAAGCGCCTGTGCAAATCATTTGTCTGCCCACAATAGTAACGATCGGCATTTGAACTGTATAGTATGTAAACAAAAAAAGACATAAAAAAAAGCCTGGTCAGAAG
>JALVAI010000157.1 GCA_027011235.1 Desulfobulbaceae bacterium | reverse complement strand
GGATGTTGACAGGTGCCGGCCTTATCTGCACTCCGGTCCATCGTCTGATTGGGCGTCTATGGTGCAAGGTGATCGTCTATTCGGCCATCAATGCCCTGTCAGCCGTTCTCCAGGTGCAGAACGGCGAGCTTCCGGAAACCGTGGAAGGCATTACCCTGATGAAACGTCTTGTGGACGAGGGGAAAGAGGTGGCCCGTGTCCGTGCCGTTGATCTGGTTTTCCATGATCTGTATGGACTGCTCATTGATGCCTGCCGGCGAACCAGCGGCAATATTTCCTCCATGTTTCAGGATATTCTCAGTGGTCAGCGTACTGAGATAGAGGCCCAGTGTGGTGCCCTGGCTCATTACGGCAGGCAGGCGGGAGTGGCAACACCGACCCAGGAAACCATGGAGGAACTGGTCCATCTTCTGGAGAAGAAAGCGGCAGGGGCGCTGGGCCGGGGAGGGGAGCGATGAATGACTGGAAAAAGGTTCTTATCGCCATTGACGATACACCGACTTCCGACAAGGGACTGCGGTATGCCGGTAAAATCATAGGAAAGCTGCCCGGGGTCGATGTTTGTCTGCTCCATGTCTATCCGGAGCCACCGCCTGATTATTATAACTCCGGTAAATCGCTTGCCGATTATACCAGCCAGCAGGAGGCGGAAGCCAATATCCTGGTGCAACGATGCCGGCAGATGCTTGCCGAGGCTGGAATTGAGCTGGAATCAATATCGGGAGATGTACGGATGGCAGAAGAGAAGACCATCAGTGAAACGATCCTCGAAGTTCAGCAGCAGGGAGAATACGGCACCATTGTTGTCGGCAGGCGCGGGGTCTCAAAGGCCGAGGAATTTTTATTCGGTTCCATTTCAAACGCACTGGTGCATCACAGCCGTGACTGCACAGTCTGGGTGGTGGGTTGATGGTCGAGCTTGCGGACCTGCCAGGGGAGATCAGGGAAAAATTGCGGCATCATAGGGTTACCCGCAGCCTGCGCCGGAAATCCCGTGTCTTTGTCGATACAACCAATTTTACCGCAATTGATTATGGCGATATTATCCTGGTCGACGACCGCTATTTTCTGGTTACCGCCTTTACCCGCGAGGGGCGCTTCGGGGTTGATGATCAGGTCAAGCCCTGGGTGCCGAGGGTGGAAGACCTGAATACCGGTGAACATAAAATCCTGAAACTTGTTTTCCACGAGACCTTTGACATCACCCTTGGTCCGTTTACCATTCCCTGCTATCGAAATCCGGAAAAAGAGGCCCGTGTCCTTGAGCTGGTCAAGGGGCATCCCCATTTTATGCAGGGTGAGGCGGTCCTGGATGAGGCCGGGAACCTGGTGCGTATTCTGGATATTATCAATGGCAGCCGGGTGGACAAGGTTATCCATCGCAGCAAATCAGGTCATAAAGACTATTTCAAGAATGAATTTCCCGATATTCTGGCACACTATCTCCCCTGCGTTAAGGCGATAGGTTTTCTCCATTCCCACGGGCTCCGCCATGGAGATGTGCGCCGCGACCACATATTTGTCGAACGTCACACCGGTCTCTATCGCTGGATTGATTTTGATTATGACTTTTATCTTCCTGAAAAGCCGTTCGCCCTTGATCTTTACGAGTTGGGAAATGCCCTTATGTATCTAACTGCCCGAAGAAATATCTACCCACGTGATATCGTGTCCGATCCCGACCTCGGGGAATCAGTGGCAGGGGCGATTGAAGCCGGCGACTATTCTCTGCTTTCCAAAAACCGGATCGCCAATCTCAAGAAAATTTATCCTTATATTCCCACCGCTCTCAACAATATCTTTCTCCATTTTTCCCTTGGGACGGACGTGTTTTACGAAACCGTGGATGAACTCTATCTGGATTTGGAAAAGGTTTTGGCCCAGGGTTGGTAACACCCAGTCAAAATAGGTACACTCTTTACCGGCCACCTTGGAAAATTGTCTTTTCGTCTTATCTCTGCGTCACAAAAAAAATGAAAAATGCTCACATGTGTTTAATCTGCTGCGCTTTGTAATTTTCCTGTTTCTTGACCTCGAACGAAAATTCTAATTTTCAAGGCACCCCACCGTTTTTCCTTTTTTGCAGAGAAAAATTGTGCATGATCCCATTTCGTGAGCGCCATGGTGAAAATGGCGTATCGGCGGTTTTGCCATGGTCAATGAATGAATGTACATTCATTTTTAAGGATTTTACATTATTTTCCATGCCGACACACCGGAAATAATGTATTGGAACATACTATTTCCCCGTTGTTTCTGTCAAGGCATCAATTATTTTGAAGGAAAAAAAGATAAAAATAGATTTTTTTTTCCCATCATTGTTTTGTAGTTTTCCTTCCCCGTAAGGAGTACCATTGATTCAACGGGTTAAGTGTTGCACGTTGTGGTATCTAAAAGTGCGATGTCGGTTTTCATGGAAAAGAAATCCTTGACAGGTTTTAAACAACAGGGGTAAGAAAACATACCGAGCTGATTTTATTGGAAATGCTAATAGTTGCGGTTGTTGGTAACTATGTGAAATTTAACACAAAACAAAATGTCGTAGAGGGACTTGGCAAGAAAACCGGTTAAAGTAACCCTGACACGTAGAAAGCAGTGAGCTCTTTGCGTAGAACAACAAGAGGAAGATCATGAAAAAAACTGTGTACAGTATTTGTGGTATGTGTGCTGTTCGTTGCCCGGTAAGCGTTACCGTGGAAGGGAAAGAGCCCGTATGGATCGAGGGTAATTCCAATGACGGCGGCATGGGAAAAAGCCTGTGCGCCAAGGGTGGTGCAACGCTTTCGCAACGGCTTGATTCGCAACGGCCGACCAGCCCTATGATTCGGACCGGTGAGCGGGGTGAGGGCCAGTGGAAGCATGTAAGCTGGGACGAGGCCTTTGATTACATTACCGATAAGCTCAAGGGGATAATAGCCAAAGATGGGGCCAGGTCAGTTATCTTCAGTGATCGCGGCGGTCCTTTTGCCGATCTGCGCAAGGCGTTTATGAAGGCCATTGGCTCACCAAACTACCATAATCATGACTGTACCTGTGGGCGCAATACACACCATGCCTCCAAATCTGTTTATGGTCTTGGGCGAAAGGGTTTTGCCTACGATTATAAAAACGCCAATCACATAGTGTTGTTTGGCCGTAATATTACGGAATCGATCAAGGTCAAAGAGGCCAAGGGGTTTCTCAAGGGAGTAAATAACGGCGCCCATGTGACCTATATTGATCCCAGGGTTACCAATACAACTGGCAAGGCTACCCGATACTGGCAGATCAAGCCGGGAACCGACTATGCCCTGCTACTTGGCATTACCCATTACATTTTGAAAAAGGAGTATTACGACAAGGCCTTTGTCAAAAAATGGGTGACCGGGCTGCCCAAGCTGAAAACCTTTTTGAAACCATATACCCCTGAATGGGCGGAAAAGGAAACAGGTATTCCGGCAGATGAGATCAAGGCGTTCTGCGAGGAGATCAACGAGGATCGGCCCAAGGTTATTTTTCATCCCGGTTGGATGCTTGCCCGTTATTCAGATTCCTTTTACGCCTCGCGTATGATTCATATCCTGAATGCGCTGATGGGAAGTATTGAAATTCCGGGGGGGCTGTTTTATCCCAAGACACCAAAAGATGCCGGTTCAGCCGGATTGAAAAGCCTGGGTGCCGATATCCCGGCTCCTGAGGAAAAGGAGCGGGCCGATGGTTGCGGCACAAGGTATCCGCACTTTGATAAGGGTCCGGGTATGTTTCAGTTGGTTTACGAGGCCATTGAGACCGGTAAGCCCTATCCGATAAAGGCATACTTCGTACATCGCCATAATCCTCTTATCGCCCTGCCCGACAGCGATGAGCAGAAGCGTATTCTCAATAAACTCGATTTAATCGTTGCCACCGATGTCTATTTCAGTGAGATCGCCTGGTTTGCAGATGTGATTCTTCCTGAATCCACCTATATCGAACGTGATTCCATCCTGCGAACAGAGAAAGGGCTGAAACCTGGTTTTGGTCGTCGGCAGAAATGTGTGGAACCGATTAACGATACCAAGGCCGGCTGGGAGATATATGTAGAGTTGGCCAAGAGGATGGGCAAGGGCGAGTATTTCCCCTATGAAAGCATTGAGGATATCTGGAATTACCAGTTGCAGGATACCAAGGTCAAGATCGAGGATTTTGACGAGAAAGGGTTTGTCAAACTTGCAAAAGATCCTATCTGGTATGATCGCAGTAAACTGAAATTCGGTACCGACTCCGGTAAAATTGAAATAGTTAACAAAAAATGGGAAGATATGGGTATTCCCTGCCTGCAGCCTTATGAACCACCGGCTGAACCGGCCGGTAACGGTGAGTATCGACTGATATTTGGCCGTTGCGGATTTCAGGCGCATGGTATGCACCATAACAATCCTATCCTTTCCCAGCTACTTGGCAGCAACAAGTTGTGGATCAATGCCGATGAGGCTGCCAGGCTGGGTATCGGTGACGGCGATGAGGTCGAGGTCGTTGCCGGTGATACCAAGGGCACCATTGAGGCCAAGGTGACGGATTTTATCCACCCGCAGGCTGTGTTCATGCTGCATGGTTTTGGGAAGGATATTCCTGCCCAGGAACGTGCTTTTGGCAAGGGACTTGCTGATCAGGTCTTTATGAAGGGTCAGTTAAAGAAATGGGATAAAGCCGGTGGTGGTATAAGTCTCATGGAAAGTTTTGTGACTGTTAAAGCGCTTTCATAAGCCGGAGGAATACCGATGAGCAAATATATCGTAACCCAGAATGTAGCGGATTGTATTGGTTGCAAGGCCTGTGAAGTGCATTGTAAGGACAAGAACGATAATGGGGAGGGATCATTTTTCTGCAAAATGATCGAGGTGGAGTCCCACCAGGGACCGATCCCCAAGATTGATTTTGTGTACATGGCCTGTTTTCACTGTGAAAAACCCTGGTGTGTGGATGCATGTCCGACCGGCGCCATGCAGCGGCGCGACAAAGATGGAATTGTCTTTGTTCAGGAAAGTCTCTGTGTCGGTTGCAAGGCTTGTATAACCGCCTGTCCCTGGGGTGTACCCCAGTGGCAGGAACATACCGGTAAGGTCGATAAATGTGATCTCTGTAAGGACCGGATCGACCAGGGACTGGAACCGGCTTGTGTCACCAAGTGTACCACAGGCTGCCTGACGTTTTCATCACCTGCCGAGGTGTCGGATGCCAGGCGTCAGGACTTTGCCGAGCAACTCTTGCAAAATCGGAAATAACGGAAAGAGCCCATGGAAGCAATGTACATTCCCAAGGAGTATCTGGCCATATTGATCCTGCTGATTTTCGGGGTCTTGTTTGGTGTGGTTACTCTCTATGTGGGGCGGTTTTTTCGACTGAGCCGCCCCTATCATGAAAAACTGATTGCCTATGAGTCCGGAAATGACCCGACAGAGGCGCCGAGGATGCGTTTCTCGATCAAGTTTTATCTGATCGCCATCCTGTTTGTCGTTTTTGATGTTGAGTCGATCTATCTCTATCCATGGGCCGTCACCTATGATCGACTGGGGCTTTTTGCCCTGGTCGAGATGTTTATCTTTATCTTCCTGCTGCTGGCGGGCTACGTCTACGCCTGGAAAAAGGAGGTTCTCCAATGGGAGAAGTAAAAGAGTCCGGTGTACAGGAACCGGCATTGATTGAAATTGCCGACGGAGTCAAAAAGATACCGGGCATAAATGCGGTTCTTGGGCCGCTTAATATGCTTGTCAACTGGGGAAGGGCCGGATCGATATGGCCCATGACCTTTGGCCTTGCCTGTTGTGCAATTGAAATGATGGATGCCGGCGCATCAACCAATGATCTGGACCGCTTCGGTATTATTTTCCGGGCCAGTCCCCGCCAGGCCGATTGCATGATCGTGGCCGGAACACTGACCAAGAAGATGTCACCGGTGTTGCGCCGGGTTTACGATCAGATGCCCGAACCAAGATATGTGCTGGCCATGGGATCCTGTGCCTGCAGCGGCGGTGTATTTAATTCCTATTCCGTAACCCAGGGTGTTGATACCATCGTGCCGGTCGATGTCTATGTGCCTGGTTGTCCTCCCCGTCCTGCAGCTCTTATGCAGGGACTCATCAAGTTGCAGGAAAAAATATTACAGGAGCAGTACAGATGGAGTCTATGGAGATAGCGGAAAAATTACAGGATCACTTTCCCGGTGAAGTTCTCGAAATCTGCGATTTTCATGGTCAGGTCGGGGTGATTGTCAAACGGGACCGGATTGTTGATATCCTTCGATGGTTGCGTGATACCCCTGAAATAAAAATGGACCATTTTATGGATCTGTGCGGGGTTGATAATAAAAAGAGACTTGGTGGGAACCTGTTGCGATTTGAAGTCGTCTACAACCTGTACTCGATACCTCTTCGGCATTCCATTCGTATCCGTGCCCAGGTACCTGAAAATGATGCCTGTATTGATACAGCGACCGGGCTTTGGTGCGGTGCCAACTGGCATGAACGTGAGTGTTACGACCTGATGGGGATTTCCTTCAATGGTCATCCGGACATGCGCCGGATTCTGTTGCCTGATGACTGGGTCGGCCATCCGTTACGTAAGGAGTATCCGCTCAAGGGTAGAGAGGAATGGTCCGGCTTGGTAGAGTTGAAGCATAAGGTAGTTGAGTTGCAGGAATTCGGCCTGAGCGATGGAACTCTCAGGACCGAGGCAGAACAGTCACAAACCGAGGGGAACGAGAAATCATGACACGGCCCATTAGTAAAACAGTGAATGTTCCGGTCGCAGACGGTGATGGAGAGCGCTATACCCTGAAAATGGGTCCACAGCATCCAGCGACTCATGGCGTTTTACGCGTTGACCTAGAGCTTGATGGCGAAACCATCATTAAATGTTCGCCCCAGGTTGGGTATCTGCATCGTGGCTTTGATAAAATAGCTGAAAATCGAACCTATGCCCAGTCGCTGATTTTGACTGACAGGCTTGACTACATCGCTGCCATGGCCAACAACGTCGGCTACTGCGTCGCGGTCGAAAAGCTGCTAGGTATTTCAGTGCCGCTACGTGCCAAATATATTCGGACCATTGTCTGTGAGATGTCAAGAATTGCCTCCCATTTGCTCTGGCTGGCAACCCACGCCCTTGACATCGGCGCCATGACGGTTTTTCTGTATTGTTTCCGTGAACGGGAGGTAATGCTTGACCTTTTTGAAGAACTCTGCGGAGCCAGGCTGACCTTCTCCTATCCCCGCATAGGTGGTGTTCGTCAGGACGTGACTCGGAGCTTTATTGATGTCCTGCAACAGTTTGTAGCCGAATTCCCCGTTCATATCGGAGAATACGAGACCTTGATCGACACCAACCGCATCTGGTTGAAACGTACTGTTGGTATCGGGGTGCTGTCGGCCGCGGAAGCTTTGGAACTTGGTCTCACTGGCGCCTGTCTGCGAGGTTCCGGCGTTGATTATGATATCAGGAAGCATCGACCCTATGATGCCTATGATCTTGTTGATTTTGAGGTGCCCCTCAGTAATGATGGTGACATTTACGCCCGTTATCGGTGCCGTATGGAAGAACTTCATCAATCGGCGCGTATCATCCAACAGTGTATTGATCAGCTCCCTCCTGGACCTATCATTTCCGAGGATGCTCCTGATCTTGTAATGCCCCTGCAGGGACAGCGTAAGGTTGAGGCGGGATCGTCCACCTATGGCACCGGCCTGATTCGTTTGCTTGAGGAACATGGACAATATCCGGTGGGTGATATTTATGTTTCTACTGAAGTTCCCAAGGGCGAGCTAGGTTTTTATTTTATCAGTGACGGATCCGGACGTCCGTATCGTATGCATGTGCGGTCACCTTCATTTATTCATATCGGTGCCTTGCCAGCACTGGCCGAGGGAAGCATGATTGCGGACCTAATCGCAAATATCGGAACTCTTGATGTTGTCCTTGGTGAGTGTGATCGATAGAAAAAGTATGGGATCGGCTTGTAACTAAGCTAAAGGAACATTATGCACGTACTAATATTACTCATAGAAATTCTCATTCTCTTTGCGATCATTATGTTGCATGTTGCCTATGCCACATATTTCGAGCGTAAAATTATCGGTCATATGCAGGTTCGGATGGGACCGATGCGGGTCGGCTGGCATGGATTGTTGCAACCTATAGCTGATGGTATAAAGAGTTTTTTCAAAGAAGATATCGTCCCGGAACAGGCTGATGTTGTGACATTTCGGGCCGCGCCAATCATTTGCCTGACCGCAATGCTTACCTCGCTGGCTGTGTTGCCCTTTGCCAAGGGCTGGGTACTGGCGGATATCAATATTGGTCTCCTCTTTATTTTCGCCATGAGTTCCTTGGCAAGTTACGGGGTAATCCTGGCTGGCTGGGCATCAAATTCAAAATATACCTTTCTTGGTGGCTTGCGGTCCATGGCCCAGGTCATCAGCTATGAAGTCGCCATGGGGCTCAGTCTTGTCGGGGTGATGATGTTGTCGGGAACGCTCAACCTGACCAAGATCGTCGAGGCCCAGGGGGGATCGTTTGCTGGAATGTATGTTTTCCCACAGATTATCGCCTTTTTCGTATTCTTTATTTCAATGCTGGCCGAAACAAATCGGGTGCCTTTCGATCTTCCTGAGGCAGAAACCGAGCTCGTTTCCGGCTATTGCACAGAATATTCCGGCATGCGGTACGCCATTTTCTTCATGGCTGAGTATATCGGAATGATGGTGATGTCCTCCATAGGGACCATCTGTTTCCTGGGCGGCTGGAACGGACCGTTTGAGGTAGCTGTCTTTCCACCCTTCTGGTTCGTCGTTAAAGTCTATCTGTTTATGTTTGTTTTTATCTGGATTCGGGCCACACTTCCCAGGTATAGGTATGACCAATTAATGTCGATCGGCTGGAAAGTGCTTATTCCTCTTGCACTTGGTAATATTGTTCTCACCGGTTTTATCAAAGCTTTTACCGGCTAAAAGGATAACTTCTATGCAAATTCAATATAAGCCCAAAAGGAATCTGTTGCAGACCATCTTGCACAGTGAAATCATGCAGGGTATGGCCTTTACCCTGAAACAACTGTTTGCAAAACCGATTACCCGTCAGTATCCGCAGGAAAAACCTGAGATCAAGCTTGGGTTCCGTGGACAGCATGCTCTGGTGCGTGACCAGGAAACTGGGCAGTCGAAATGTGTCGCCTGTATGCGTTGTGTGACTGTTTGTCCCTCACGTTGTATACATATTCGTTTCCACGAGGATGAAGACAAGGGCAGCAGGGTGGTAGACTCGTATGACATTGAAGCCTTGCGATGTGTTTACTGCGGATTTTGTGAAGAGGTCTGCCCGGTTAATGCACTGATTTTGACAGAAATTTTTGAATATGCAGCCTATGACCGTGAATCCATCTTCTTTGATCAGGAACGGCTACTTGCCAATTGGGATGCCTTTGCAGCAATGAAAGGGGTTGCTATTAACAGTTATATCAATCCGTTCTGGCGGCCTCGAGGTATTCCGGAGAGCGTTTTGACTGCGGCCAAGAGACTGGATGTACCGGAAGAATGGACAATAGAAGGCCAGGTGGTAGGTAATCTGGTTAAACAAGATCAATAACCGTATAACGTTCCGATCTGGGAGCCGAACCTTATGTTTACTTATCTATTTTTTCTCTACTGCGCTGTAATGATCGTTGGTACCGGGTTACTTGCCATTACCATGCGTAATCCTGTCCATGCCGTTCTCATGGTGCTGGTTCTCTTTTTCCATATGGCCGGCCTCTACCTTATTCTCGGCGCCGAGTTTCTCGCTGCGGTTCAGATTATTGTCTACGCCGGGGCAATTCTAGTTCTTTACCTGTTTGTCCTGTTTCTCGTCAGCCTGCGGGATGAGGTGAAAATGGATTGTTTTGTAACGTCAGCCTGGCTCGGACGAATTATTTCCGTCGGCCTTGGCGTTGCCCTGATTGCCATGCTTCCCACCTTTGTCTTGGGGCAAAAGGGACACTGGCCAATGGCAGCGGTAATAAAAGCCACCCATACCAAGGCATTGGGCATGGAAATGTATACAAGCTATATCCTGCCGTTTGAGATCGCAGGTCTCATACTGCTCATTGCCG
>JALVAI010000156.1 GCA_027011235.1 Desulfobulbaceae bacterium | reverse complement strand
ATGGTATTCATTAAACAGGCTGGTGTCTTCTTCCAGATTATCCATAAACAATTCCTGAATCATATGATAGTCAAAGGACTCATCAATGACTTCATGCCTGAGCAAAATGCGATGCGTATAGGCATCAACGACAAAAACCGGTTTCCCGGCTGCATACAAAATCATGGAATCAGCGGTCTCCGGCCCGATCCCCTTGACGGACAACAATTCTTCCCGTAGGACCACTGCCGGCTGGCAAAGGAACAGATCAAGATCACCATCCCATTTTTCGTTAATCAGGGCAAAAAAATTCTGCAAACGCTGTGCCTTGATATTATAATACCCTGCCGGCCGAATATATTTGGCCAGTTGTTCCTTGGAAAGGGCCGACATTGCCGCAAGGGTCAGCAGACCGTCTTTTTTCAGGTTGGCAATGGCCCGTTCAACATTTTTCCAATTGGTATTCTGGGTCAGAATGGCCCCGACCATGACTTCAAATGGAGTCTCCCCGGGCCACCAGTTAGAGGGGCCGAAAAAAGCAGAGAGACGTTCATACATGCTTTGAAGCAGGTAGCGGGTATTCATTTCCAGTCCATTTTCTGTTATCGTCACTCATCTCCGAGACAGATACCGATGTCCCGGGCGGTAAGCACCTTATCGCTGGTCAAATCGACCATTTTCCTGGAACGTATCGCCTCTTCCAGGGGCACGGAAGACATGACAGGAGGTTTCCAGGCAACCATCTGATCAAACTTCTCCTCTTCCACCATGCGGATAGCGGCGCCGCCAAAACGCAGGGCAAGCAGTCGATCAAAAGTGGTCGGCGACCCGCCCCGTTGCAAATGGCCAAGGGTCAATGACCGAACATCCTTGTCGGTTCGACGACGGATTTCGGCTGCAACCCATTCGCCCATACCACCAAGCACATCTTCATCCCGTCCCAGTTCTCCCTGTCCCCTGGTTATGCGCGTGCCATCACTGGCTTTGGCCCCCTCTGCCACCACAACAATGGAATAACGCTTGTCATGCAGGTCATTATCATTGATCTTGCGGCAGACGATATCCATATCAAAGGGGATTTCGGGAATAAGAATCGCGTCCGCTTCACCGGCAAGCCCGGAATAGAGGGCAATCCATCCCGACTCCCGGCCCATGACCTCCACGACCATAACCCGGTCATGGGATTTTGCCGTGGAATGTAATTTGTCAAGGGCATCCGTGGCCGTGGCCACTGCGGTATCAAAACCAAATGTCCGGTCGGTTGCCTCGAGATCATTATCAATGGTCTTGGGGACCCCGACAACCGGCATACCTATTTCAGCAAAACGATGGGCGATCTCCATGGATCCATCTCCACCCACCGCAACATGACAAAAAAAGCCCATCCGCTGAAAATTCTCCAATATCTTACCGGAAATATCGACAACAGTGGTTTCACCGGCAAGATTCTGCACCGGCATTCTAAATGGATTTCCTTTATTGGTTGATCCGATAATCGTGCCGCCAATGGAAGTAATCTCCCGAACGTCCGCCGGTACCAGCCTTACCAGCTCATCAGGTTCAAGCAGCCCCTTGTAGCCGGACCGACTGCCATACACCTCCCAGCCACGCCTGGTAGCGGAATTAACCACTGCAAAGATAACCGCGTTCAGGCCGGGAGCATCACCGCCACCGGTAGAGATAACAATCTTGCGCATGGTATACGTATCCTGTTAAAAATGTTTATAAAAAAGAGCAGGAAAAAAAAGAATAATATGTGCCCATTATTATGGGCCGTCTAAATAAATAGTAGATGCTGCCGTCGTATTTGGCAACTTTTTTCCATAATTTCAGTGATCCGGCAGCTTACCATGCCACCAATTCATTCCTTCCCTGCATCCACATAAACCACATTGTGTGGCAAAAGGGGGACAAAAAGACACCATTCCAGCATTGACAACTGGACAAATCTACCTTAGTGTAGTTACATATCAGCATGGTTGAATCTGAAACAGCAAGTATGCTAATAACGGTTTAACCTCTTGGAAAATATAAAAAAACTCCCTCGCCCGACTGGAGCGGGAGTGTTTTTTTCTATCGAAAATGAACAATCCATCCCGTGTACTTACGGGATGCCATTAGAGCTTGATAATTTTCACCTTTATTTGATGGAAGGAGGACAACGTGTTTGAAGTAACAAATTCCGCTGTGGAGAATTTAAAAACATATCTCTCGCAGAACAATATTGATTCCGCTGTTCGCATCGCCCTCATGCAGGGCGGCTGAGCAGGCCCATCTTTGGGATTGGCTCTGGATGAGCCAAAAGAGAACGACAGAACTTTTGAAGAAGACGACCTCACCTTTCTGGTCGAAGAGGACCTGCTGAATTCCTGTGGGGCCATCAAGGTAGACTTTATTGAAGCCGGCTATCGCTCCGGATTCTCCATCACCTCTACCAATCCTGTTGGCGGCGGTGGAGGATGCAGCTCCGGCTCCTGCAGCTCCGGTTCCTGCGGCGGCTGATTTTTTTCAACAAAGCCGGTTCAAAGCCCCTGCCAAAACGGCAGGGGCTTTTTTTATTTCTATTCTCACTGCTCCCAATTACAGGCTACCCTCCAACCGAGCTCACCAAAAACTGCATTTTTGTAATTTTTCCTCCTGATATTGCAGACAAAATCTTGACACAGACCAAAGCCTCCTTATCTTCTCTACTGATCGACCAGTATGGCCGAGTCAGAAAAGGAGCCTGGGGAAAACTCCCGATTGGCCGGCCACAACGAATAACAAAAAATATTCCCGTGTATTTTTACACGGATAACAAAGGAGAAGAGATATGCAACTTGACAAATTTACAGTTAAATCCCAGGAGGCAATACAAAGCGCCCATAATACAGCCCAGCAGTTCGGCAATCAGGAGATGCAGCCGGAACATCTACTGAAGAGCATCCTTGAGCAGCCGGAAG
>JALVAI010000155.1 GCA_027011235.1 Desulfobulbaceae bacterium | reverse complement strand
ATTGTTCCCCTCGGGCGTTGCCTCGCACCCGACCCGGCCGCCATGCACTTCAATGACCCGGCGAATAAAATCCAGGCCGTGGCCCGATCCTTCGATACCATCACTGTTGGCCAGCCGAAAGCCTTCCTGAAAAATCGCCTTTCGTTCTTCTTCGGACAGCGGTGGACCGGTGGTAAAGACATTAAATTTTATTCCCTGTCGTCCGGGCACGGGAAAATCATCAACCATTTCCGCTCCATAGGCAAGGGCCTTGCGTGGTTTTCCCTGGTGATCAATAACCTCGCGCGTATACTTGACCGCATTGGAAAAAAGATTGGCATATACCTGGGAGAGAAGCCCCACATCCACCATCAGCGGGAATTCCTGCTGATAGAGATTGGTTGGTTTTTCAATAGTGATACCCTGCCGCTCAAGTTTCTTTTTATACAGCTCAAGCTGGGGCAGAATAATATCGCGTTCAACATAACAACGGGTCGGCTTCAGGACCAGATGTCCTTTTTTAAAATGCTGCTCCCGAAACAGGCTTTCCAGATAAAGGGAAATCTGGGAGTGGTGTTTCAGCAGCTCCCTGTAGGACTCCTCCAGGGCCTCGCGTTGCCTGCGACAGCGGGCAAGGGTTTTGGAAAACTCCTGGGCGGAAATACCCTTTTCAAGAAGAAGCTTGGCCTTTTCCTCGAGTTGCCGTAGTGCATCAAGCTGTTTTTCCATCTGCCGAAGCAGATATTTCAGGTGCATGTTGGGCACAATAATGTTGTGGCCAATGTCTCTACCGAGTGAATTGAGGAACTGCAGGTGTTCCAGATGACGGTTGGCAATGAGCCTGTTGTTCAGCTTGTTGCCGATCCAGCGGGTGAGAATCCGGAAGAAACAATGATCCTCTTCGCTGATATTTTTCGTTGGCGAAATCGCATATAATCCCAGTAGCGAGTGGCTGGCAAAATAGGGATCCGGATCATACAGTTCCTGATCTCCCTGTCTGGGCTGCGGCTCCTGTCTGGCGGTTCCGGTGCGTGGAAAAAGGGGATAAAATCGACGCCCGTGCAAATCCTCCACCTCTCGGATATCGGCTTCCGGCGTTTTCTCATCGAGCTGAGGCGGTTCAATCAACCCGGTTGCGCTGTCACAGACTCGCAGGAAATGGTTTGTCTTCCGGTTAAAAAGATAAAAATCGGTCCGCAGATCACCGAGGAACAGGGGTACCGTCATGCAGACCTGGAAAAAAGGTTCCAGGGAACGATCCCGATGGATGATATCAACAAAGGCCTTGAGCAGGGAATCGTGGAGCAGGTCCAGCCGTGTCTCCCGATAGAAGCGCATGGACTGCGACAGGGCGTCGGCATAGGGTTGCAGAGCCGGCGCAACTCGGACCTCGGGAACGTTCACAAACCCTCTCCCTACAAGCGCACCGTGAGGACATCACAGGGCGCAGCATTGACAATACCGGCTGCAACGGAACCGAGAAGCCGGGCAAGGCCGCGCCGTCCATGACTGCCGACGATTATCAGGTCAACATCTTGCTCCTCGGCATGGGCAAGAATTGTTGCCTTGGGAGCGCCGACCAGCAGTTGTACGTCTGCAGGGTCCTTTATGCCGATCTCGCCGGCCAGGGTCTCCAAGTGCTGCCTGGCCGCGTCCTGCAGCGTCTGCTGCAGGGCAAACCGTTCTTCGGCAATCGGTTCATAAAACTCATCATAGAGGACAAAATCGTCAAAGACATGAACCAGGCTGAGCCGAGCCTTATACTTGCCGGCCAGTTCCCTGGCCCGCTGCCCGGCCCGACGGGCATGGGGCGAAAAATCCGTGGCCAACAGGATATGTTTATACGGCATAACTCGCTCATCCGTGTCCTGGTGCTGCTCGGTTGTTTTGGTTTCTTCACTCATGATCCAATCCATGGCCTCCTGTTTTTCGGTTATGGAAAACCTTCGCATCTCCGCCGCAAAAAAAACGACAGAAACCTTGCATAATCCTCATCACTCAGCCGGCCGCAGGCACGAATCGCCCTGACATGGTCCGCATTGACAGCAATGGTTTCAAACACGGTAACCTCCAGAAAGAATTAAACATACAATTCACGTTGACGCAAGACACGATGAATCGGCCTCGATATTCAATCATTACCGACAAACCAGGTCAGGGCATTGGCCCATATCCAGGCGCAGGGGTGAGGTCATACACATATATTGAATATAGGCCCGGAGTACATGGTTACCCATTCCAGGTTATCCAAAACCGGGGTTGAATTGTTATGAAGATAGAGAATGTTGGTTGTATCTCTTCACAATTCCACAAAGAGTGCTTATTTATTGTCTGTAGAAGAAAAGATCATAAATAAGGAATGGAAGGAGGAAGAAAATGGCATGGAAAAAACTGGAAGAATCAGAGTATGAGGCCTATTTCGACAAACTGTCCAAGGCATTTAAAAATGAAAAGGTGGAAATTGAGGTCCTGGCCGTCAGCATAGGTGCCCAGAAGCAGACCAGATGGATCCCGTTAATCGGCATAAGTTATGACCCACCGGAAAAGACCATATCCATTATCAGTGAGGCCATTGATCATCATATTAAACGTCCCCGGGAGGTTCAAATCCACGAAACCGATGCCGGTGTCGATAGCATCCAGATAACCGGGGCGGACGGCTATGAGCATCTTCTGAAGCTCAAGGAACCCGTCTCCCTGTAACACCCTTTGCCGCGATATTGACTGCCCGGACATGCTTCTCTCCTGCTGCCGGGCGGTCGGTATTTGCGGTTTTTTTTGGGGGATCGCCGTTAGCTCGCGATTTCATAAGCGATCGGCGACGAGGCTGCCGTTAGAATACAGAAATTGCAACCGACTGAAAAATTTCAGCTTTTGAGGTTACGATCCACCCCCTGGTTGTCCCGGTCGGGATCATAAAATTTCAGATATGCGGAGAAATACCGCTATTT
>JALVAI010000154.1 GCA_027011235.1 Desulfobulbaceae bacterium | reverse complement strand
CAGGTCTCCAGGCTGAATTTCAGAACAGCCGCAGAAATTGCGGTTGTTGAATCTTTTGCGGTTACCGTGTTAATCAGGTTAACAAGTTCCATGACCGCTGAAATCGCGGTGTTGAAATGGAAATTGTTTTCAATGGAATCAGTGACCCGGCCGATTGTCTGGTGCGTTTTCCTGTACAGATCACTGTTTGCAGCATCAAGGGATGCAACGTCCACAGGGGCATCAACCGAGAAACATGACCTGTTGGCCATTATCAGGCGGTAGACCTTGTTGAGAAATCGCGATGATCCGTCCACGCCCTGCGCGTTCCATTCCAGGTCCCGTTCCGGCGGGGCCGCAAACAGTGAAAACAGTCTGGTGGTGTCGGCTCCGTATTTCTCGATAAGCTCACTTGGGTCGACCACGTTGCCCTTGGATTTGGACATCTTGGATCCGTCCTTGATGACCATGCCCTGGGTGAGCAGATTGCTGAAGGGTTCATCAATATCGAGATACCCGAGATCGCGAAGGACCCTGGTGAAAAAACGGGAGTAGAGCAGGTGCAGGATGGCATGTTCCACCCCGCCTATGTATTGGTCAACCGGCAGCCAGTAAGAGGCGGCATCCCTGTCTATGGGCGCCTGTTCGTTGCGCGGACTTGTATAACGGGCAAAATACCAGGATGACTCGACAAAGGTGTCCATGGTGTCTGTTTCCCGGCGGGCCGGGCCACCGCATGCGGGACAGGTGGTGGCGACGAAATCTTCCTGTTGATGCAGGGGAGCATGCGGTCCGTCCGGATCATCGGCGCCGGGCAGAATAACCGGGAGTTGGTCTTCCGGCACCGGCTGTATTCCGCACCTGTCACAGTAGATAATGGGAATGGGCGCCCCCCAGTACCGTTGCCGTGAAATTCCCCAGTCCCGCAACCGGTAGGTGACGTGGGGCCCGCCAAAACCATTTTTTTGGGCGAACTCGATAATGGCCTTTTTGGCCTTTTCCGAATCCATACCGGTGAAATCGCCCGAATCGATGAGGACCCCTGGTTCCAATGAGGCCTCCTCCATGGCATCAGCCGAAAGAGTGACCCCCTTGGGCTGGACAACGGGACGAATGGGCAGGTTGTACTTGCGGGCAAAATCAAAGTCCCGCTGGTCATGGGCAGGTACGGCCATGACAGCGCCGGTGCCGTACTCCATGAGAACGAAATTGGCGACATAAATGGGCACCCGCTCTCCGGTAAAGGGATTGAGGCAGTAGGCGCCGGTAAATATGCCGTGTTTTTCCGGTTCCTGATCAACCGTGGCCCGTTGTTTCTCGATGAGGGTTTGCTCGATAAAGCTTCTGACTTCGTTTTCCTGGTCTTTGCCGCGGATGAGTTCGTCGATTAACGGATGCTCAACGGCCAGCGACATGAAGGTAACCCCGAAAATGGTGTCCGGACGGGTTGTGAAAATGGTAATTTTTTCATCGCTGTTTTCCACCGGAAATTCACAGGACATGCCCTGGCTCTTCCCGATCCAGTTGCGCTGCATGGTGACCACTTTTTCCGGCCAGCCTGTCAGCGTGTCCAACCCCTGCAGGAGTTCTTCCGCATAATCGGTGATCTTGAAAAACCAGCCGTGCATGGTCCGGGGCTGCACCGGCTGGTCGCAACGCCAGCAGGCGCCTTCAATGACCTGTTCGCGGGCAAGAACGGTTTTGCAGTCAACGCACCAGTTGACCGTTGTCTCCTTGCGGTAGACAAGACCTTTTTTGAGCATCTGTAGAAAGATCAGTTGTTCCCACCGGTAATACTTGGGGTTGCAGGTGGCGATTTCCCGGTCCCAGTCATAGCTGAGCCCCATGGCCTTGAGTTGATCGCGCATATAGTCGATATTGTCATAGGTCCAGGCCGCCGGGTGAACGCCCCGCTTCATGGCTGCGTTTTCAGCTGGCAGACCAAAGGCGTCCCAGCCCATGGGATGGATAACATTATATCCTCGCATGCGTTTGTAGCGGGCAATCACATCCCCGATCGAATAGTTGCGCACATGCCCCATGTGGATGCGACCGGAGGGATAGGGGAACATTTCCAGGACATAATATTTTTCCCTGTCCGGGTCTTCGGACACCTTATACGGTCGGTTCTGCTGCCAACGCTGCTGCCATTTTTTTTCTATGGCCTTGAAATCATATCTGTCGTTCATGGTGAATTTGACGCATGTTGAAGAGGTTTCAGTTGTTTGTAAGCTACATGCCGGGTTCATTGACCGATTCTGTCATCCGCAATCCCGGCGGTTCCTGCATGGGGGTGTAGTTCTCAAAGGTAGTAATATCGGCGCGGAAGGTGAGTTTAATGGTGCCGGTGGGACCGTTTCTCTGCTTGCCAACGATAATTTCCGCCAGACCACGGTTCGGATTATCCTCGGCCTTGTTATATACCTCATCGCGGTAGATAAAGGCGATCACATCGGCATCCTGCTCTATGGCGCCCGATTCACGCAAATCAGAGAGCTGTGGTCTCTTGTCGGTGCGGCTTTCAAGGCTGCGGTTGAGCTGGGACAGGGCAATGACCGGTACTTCCAGTTCCTTGGCCATGGCCTTGAGCGAGCGGGAAATATCTGATATTTCCTGGGCCCGGTTTTCTGTCTTTGCCCGGCCCTGCATAAGCTGCAGGTAGTCAACAACAACCAGACCAAGGTCATGCTCGGTTTTCAGTCTGCGTGCCTTGGCACGCATTTCCAGGACACCGATCCCTGCGGTGTCATCGATGAAAATCGGTGATTCCGTTAACATGCCGGTGGCCCGGGTCAGGTCGGGCCAGTCCTTTTCAAGCAGTTTCCCCGTCCGTATACGTTGCGAGTCAATGCGGCCAATGGAACACAACATGCGCAGGGCAAGCTGTTCAACAGACATCTCGAGGCTGAATACGGCCACCGGGATCCTGTCGGCAACGGCAACGTGCTGGAC
>JALVAI010000153.1 GCA_027011235.1 Desulfobulbaceae bacterium | reverse complement strand
GGTTGGCAATGGATAGGATGCCTTAAAAAAAGACAGTCAGTCTCGATGGCCGTTGTTGCACTGTCTTGTTTTTTGACAACAGGGATGCTTCCGGCAGTTGGCGTTAATTCTCTCTATCGTTTGCACCGGCCTTTCCAGAAGGTAGCAGGCCATATTTTTCTCTGAGTTGATAGAGGCGCGCTCTTGACAGCTTGGAGATCTCGCAGGCTGTTTTTATCTTGCCATCGCAGTGTGTCATTAATTCTTTGATGTACTGTTTTTCACAGTGTTTTTTATATTCCTTCCAGGATGGCAGAGTACCACCCCTGGTTGAATCGGCGATATTGCTCTTTGCTGCCTGCTGGACAAAATCGGCCCGGGCGTGCCGGATTCTGAAATGTTTGGGCAGGTGATTGGCAAAAAGTGTATTTTGTTGAATGGTTGTGGCAAAGACCTGTTCCAGGGTCTGCTGCAGTTGCCTGACGTTTCCCGGCCAGTCATATTCTTCAAGATGTTCAATGAATTCCGGAGAAATAATTTTGGGCGGCAATCGTAATCGTTTGCAGAGGCGGTTGATAAAGTGCCGGGTCAACAGGGCGATATCCTCTTTACGCTCTGCAAGAGATGGTATCTGGAGCGTAAATGCCTGCAGACGGTAATAGAGGTCGCTGCGAAACAGGCCCTGGGCAATACTTTCTTCAATATTGCGGTTGGTGGCGGCAATAAGACGAAAGTCGCTTCGTTCCTCCTTAAGAGAACCTATGGGACGAAACGACTGCTCCTGCAGGACCCGAAGAAAAACCTTCTGTAAATGCAACGGTAATTCACCGACTTCGTCAAGGAAGAGTGTTCCGCCGTCGGCGAGACGAATAAGGCCTTCCCGTTGTTGTTCCGCTCCGGTAAAGGCCCCCTTTACATGCCCAAACAGGGTGCTCTCGATGAGGTTTTCCGGCAGGGCCGCACAATCGACAATAATAAAATTATGGGCTGCCCGTCGTGAGTTTTCATGAATGGCTTTGGCAAAGAGTTCCTTGCCGGTACCTGTCTCACCGGTGATCAGAACAGAGGCGTCCGATGCCGCAGCCTGGGCCACCAGATCAAGGCATTGGTTCAGTTTGGGACTGTTTCCTATTATATGATCTCTGTGCAGATGGATAGGGCGAGCTGCTTTGTTTTTTTCGGCCCTGTACTGTAAGGCCCTGGTGGCAAGGAGACGAAGGTCTTTAATCAGGTCGCCTCCCTTGCATATATAGGCCCAGGCACCGCTTAAAATGGCTTGTTCCGCCCCGTCCGAGGCCCCCTTGCCGGTAATAATGATAACCTCCGGTTTTGAATCAACCGTTTTGAAGTCTTCTATACTGGCCAATCCGTTGCCGTCCGGCATCTCGACATCCAGAAAAATCAGGTCGTAGTTCTCTTGGGCGGCCCTGGCAAGCCCTTCTTTTAATGTTAAGGCGCCATCAACTTGATACCCCGCATGTCTGAGCAATCTTACCAGCGTGTCGAGTAGCAATTCCTCATCGTCAACCACCAATATTCTGTCCATGATGCCCTCCTTTGGCAGGACTGAATGTACGTTGCAATTTTTTTGTGATATCAAAATAACTACCCGAAAAGAAAGGGGTGATAACCATGGATTATTGTTCAGATGTTATCGGATTGTAGTCAGATGGATCGTCAATGGTCAAGAAATATTCTCCTCATAATGTTTAATAAAGTGTCTATTGGTTAGTTTTGTTTCCATTGGAGAGGGGGTGACCGGCTTTCCGTGTTGTGCTTACTGGGCTGTTTTTCCGTTGTTACGATGCGGCAGTCCCCCGTGGCTGATGGCTGGCATGGTTCATGCTTTGCAAGGATTGAACAGTTAGGTATTTCTTGGAACCTGTGATCAGGTGATGTCGGCTCGGCCAAAAAAACGGACATCGTTGTTGATCAGTTTTTTATTCATTTAACCCGCATACAGCGTGATCCGGAAACGATATGCACATATTTTATTATGCGGCTGCCAAATCTGCGGCAAGTGAACGGTATATAAGAAAATTGCGGGCCATGCCCGGCCTTGAAGAGGTAATTGTCCTGCCGGATGGGGAGATGTTTAAGACACCCCTTGCCGTTCGGCTTCGTTGTGGGGACCTGATCATACTGTATGCGGCCAATGAAGAAGAACTGGTGGAATTGCTCCGGCTCCGTGAGGATTGCAAAGAGTTTCGGATTATTGTTGTTCTGAGAAACTGTGGCAATCATAGTGTTCGTCAGGCGCATCGTTTGCGGCCCTGCTATATCTCCTGCAATGATAACACAACGGAAGAGGTTGAGAGTGTTATCCAAAAGTTAACGGAAGCCAAACGGTCCTGTGATTCGTTTTGGCAGGAATGGATAGTTTTGTAGACGTCCGGTGGTCGGATGAACACATGACAACGCGTGGAAAAAAGGAAAAAGACAGTTTTATGAAAAAGTTATTTACCATCAAAAACATAGGCCCTCGTACCCTTCTCCCTGTTATCATAATCACCATCATATTTTCGGTTGTTCTTTATCTGGTGGCCAATTCCAAGGTACAGGGGATCATAGAAGGCAATCTCATCAAAATTGCGGAAAATAAAGTAACCTCCATCCAGTTGGCTGAAAAGCGTCTCACTGCTGACCTGCTTGCCATCGCGTCATTATTCAGTCGGGACCAATTCGTCCTTGATGCCTATGCAATAGCCCACAAGGGCAATATAGACGATGCGCACGATCCCTATCTGCAGCAGGCAAGGGAGCGGGTGCTGTCCTATTTCTCCACCATTGAACAGGGGTATAAAGATGTCCATAACGGAAAAGAACTGCGCCTGCATTTTCATCTTCCCTCGGCGCGCAGTCTGATCAGATTATGGAGGAAAAAACAGACAACAAGTGATGATCTGAGCGGTTTCCGCACCACAATAACGACTATCAGCCGGGGCGGGCATGCGCCTATCACCGGTATTGAAATAGGGCGTGGAGGTTTTGCCCTGCGGGGAATCGCCCCTGTTATTGCCGGCAATGGTCATTATCTCGGATCTGTGGAGATGCTCTCTTCCTATGAACCTCTTGTTCGGAGTTCTGTTGACGAAAAAGGAGAATATTTAAGTGTGTATATGGACAAGAGGTATCTTTCCGTTGCCACCAAACTCAAGGACCACAAAGTGCTGGGTGATAAATATGTGTATATCTTTTCCACCGGAGAGGAGGTGACCGATGGCTTGATTACCCCGGCAATGCTCGATTCCGGCCATAACGGTGTATATCATGCCGGGACCGGGAACTATTTTATCACCCTGTTTCCCATCAAGGATTTCAGTAATACAACCATTGGCGTGATGGCTTATACCTATGATGCTTCCCGGGATTACGCCATCCTGCACAATTTGAAAATGTCGATCCTGGGCCTTTGTCTTGCCCTTTTTGCCGCCATTCTTATTCCCCTGTTCATTGGCATTCGGTTTATCACCAGTTCCATCAATCGCACTGCCGGGATGTTAAGGGAGATAGCTGACGGCAATGGTGATCTGACCAAAAGACTTGTGGTGGAAAAAGAGGATGAAATCGGGGTGATGGCCGGATATTTCAATAAATTTCTTGATCAGATCCAGGGCATTGTCAAGCAGGTGATCGGTAATGCCACATCCATTGATGAGGCGTCCCATCAGCTGGCCGAGCTGGCATCGAATATGTCGTCCACTGCCGATGATACCTCCGAAAGGTCAGAGATGGTAGCCGCAGCCACCGAAGAGTTGAACAGTAATTTTACCAATGTTGCCGCGGCAATGGAACAATCCGCAACCAATTTGTCCATAGTTGCTGATTCTTCCCGGGGAATGACAACCACCATAAATGATATTGCGGATAAAGTTGAAAAGACCAGGACTATTGCCGGCAATGCGGTCACCAGGGCTGCCGAGGCGACAAAACAGATGCAGGCCCTTGGCCTATCCGCCGTTGGTATTGGCCGAGTGCTCGAGGCAATCGCGGAAATTTCCGATCAGGTCAACCTGTTGGCATTGAACGCAACCATTGAAGCGGCCCGGGCCGGTGAAGCCGGCAAGGGATTTGCCGTGGTTGCCAACGAGATCAAGGACCTGGCCAAGCAGACTTCCGAGGCTACCGATGAGATCAAGGAAAAAATTTCCGATATCCAGGGCAATACAGACAATGCCTCGGCCAGTATCGTGGACATATCAACAATCATCAGTAATATTAATGATATGATTGGGTCAATGTCCAAGGCTGTCGAGGATCAGGCCTTGGCGACCAAAGAAATATCGACCAATATCAACCAGGCGTCCGAGGGCATTCAGGAGGTGAATGAAAACATCAACCAGGGCGCCGGTGTCCTTGGTGAGGTGAGCCGGGATATTCACGGGGTCAGCGATGCCGCTGCCGCCATAACAACCGACAGCGACCGGGTAAGGGAAAACGCACAGGAGTTGAGTGGCATGGCTGGCCGACTGAACAGGACGGTCGGTAATTTCAAGGTGTAAGAGGCACTGTTCGGTTGTTCAAGAGATGATGGCACAATGTGGGAGAAGCCTGGTGGCGCCTGAGACCAATGGACAAGTACCTGGAACAATAACAGGGATATTCCTGGCCCTGTTCCTGTGTCTTCTTTCCGGCTGCAATCCCGTTGAGCATCCATTTCAGGATGAATTTGGAAAAAAAGAGCTGCTTGTCTATTGCGGGGCAACCATGACCCGGCCGATCATGGAGTTGGCTGCTCTTATGGAACAGCGTCATGATTGCGCTGTCAGAATAAGCTACGGGGCTTCATCCTATTTGCAGAAATCCATCGAGGTCAACCGGATCGGAGATCTGTTTTTGCCAGGCAATACCAGCTATCTTCAACCTTTGGAGGCCAGGGGAATCATTACCGCGCGTGTGGATGTCGGGTATATGGAACTTGCCCTGTTTGTGCGTAAGGGGAATCCAAAGAAGGTCAGGCCTGACCTGCGGGAGCTGTTGCGGCATGATTTGAAAACAGCCATTGGACTGCCGGATGCCGGCTCCGTGGGCAGGGAAACACGGTATCTGCTCAATCGTCTTGATATATATCGGTCAGTAGTGAAAAAAGCGGATCACTTTGGCACGGATTCCCGCGATTTGGTGAATGGCCTGCGTCACGGCACTGCTGATGTTGTGTTGAACTGGCGGGCGGTTCTTCATCAAGGAGACAACGAGAAGGCTGTGCAAGAGCTTCGTCTGCCCAGACAGCAGACAAGAAAGCAAAAGATTGCCATCGGAATGTTGGCCTATTCAAGACATCCGGAGCTCGCCCGCCAATTTCTTGCCCTGGCAGGTTCCGATGCCGGCAGAGAAATATTTTGCCGCTATGGGTTTTAACAAATTTTTCAATCGATCCATTCCCGCTCAGGTGCAATTTCTGGTCGGCCTGTTTCTCATCGGCATGATAGGGCTTGCCGCCATGCATAAATATGAAGTTGTGCGGGACGGGTATCTGCAGCAGCTCACGGCCAATGATCAGGTAAAGGTTGAACTTGGCTATGTGGCGCGCGAGCTGGTGCAGGAGCTGCATATCCAGTTTGACAAGTTATTTCTCACTCGCTGCCAAAAGAATTTTCAAATAGGGAAAAAACAGATTGATAAAAAACTCGATGACCTGGAAAAACTGCTGGACGTCATCCAGCACGGGGGGACCTATACCCGACATTACCGGGTCAATCAGGAGGAAAAGGACCTGATTTCCAGGACCCTGTCCTATCACAATTATTTTCCGGGACGGATCAACCTTGGCGTCATAGAAATTCGCACGAAAATCGCTCTTCTCAGGGAAATGCTTGATGGCATAATCCTGCCGCAATCCAATACTTTTTCCGAAAAAACTGTATCTGCGGAATCCGCGGATGGCGCAGATACAGGGGTTGCTGCCACGTTACGGAAGTATAAACAGATAGAACCTTTTTTCCGGCGTCTTGTCGGAAATACCAACAGGATTTTTCTTGATGGACAACGGGAGATGTTGCGTATCAGAAAGGTGCAGCAAGATTCCAGAAGCTCTTCCTCCCGTGGCATGTTTTTGGGAATTTTCTTTGTTTCGCTTGTGTTTCTGCTGCGGGCCCGACATGCCTTGCGTGAAATCAGGCGTATCATTGCCCGGGAAGAACAGAGTCGGCACAAACTCAATACGCTCAATAACCAGCTTGAAGAGCGGATTGCCCGGCGGACTATCCGTCTGGAAGAGGAAATAAGAATCCGCCGGCAGGCCGAGGCAGAGCAGCGGCGACAGGCCCATTTTCTTCAGTCTGTTATGGATGCCTTGAGTCATCCTTTTTATGTCATTGATGTTGATACCTATGAGGTAATTGTCCATAACAGGGCTGCCCGCGAGATCAATCCCGGCAGGACGGATCTGTGTTTTCGCATGTCCCATCGACGGCAGACCCCCTGCAGTGGCACAAAACATCAATGTCCCCTGCAACAGGTGAAGGCAACCGGCCGTCCTGTGTGCATGGAGCATATTCACTATGATAAATGCGGCCGGGAAATTGTTGTTGAGGTTCATGGATATCCGATTTTTGACGCCAACGGCAAACTGGCGCAGATGATCGAATACAGTCTGGATATCACCAAGCGAAAACGTGCCGAAGCAGAACTTGCCGCATTAAACAGAAATCTGGAACAACTGGTTTGCGAGCGGACGGAAAGTCTTGAGCGGGAGATAGCTGAACGGGAAAAGTTTCAACTGGTGGTGGAGCAGAATCCATGTTCCATCATTATTACCGATACCAACGCAATTATTGAATATGTGAATCGGGAAGCGGAAAAGATTTCCGGATATGACCGCAGTGAACTGATAGGGCATAATCCATCCATGCTCGCAAGCGGGCTGGTTGCGCAGGCAACCTATCAGGACCTTTGGGCAACATTGACAAGAGAAGAGGTCTGGCACGGCGAGTTCATCAACCGGTCAAAGAAAGGCGAGATATACACGGAAAATGTCCTGGTTGCGCCGTTAAAAAACAGCAGGGGAATCGTCACCCATTATGTAAGTATCAAGGAAAATATTTCCGAGTTGAAACAGGCCTGGGAAAAGGCGGAAGCGGCAAATCGGGCTAAGACCGAATTCCTTTCCCGGATGAGTCATGAACTGAGAACCCCCCTCAATGCCATTAACGGCTTTTCCGAACTCCTGCTTCAAAAACACAGTAACAATCCTCTCAGTGATCAGCAAACCGGGCAGCTTCTGAAAATACATACGGCAGGCCGGCATTTACTGGAGCTCATCAATGAGATCCTTGAACTTTCCCGGATCGAGTCCGGACGCATCCGATTGTCGTCGGAACCTGTATCAGCGGCCGATACGATAAGGGACTGTGTTGCCCTCATGCTTCCCCTTGCCAAACGGGCCCAGGTTGCCATCAAGGTTGATGAAGCATCTCTTGGCCAGTCTCCCCGGATACTGGCTGATTTGACCAAGTTTAAACAGGTATTGATCAATCTTCTTTCCAATGCCGTCAAATATAATCATCCCCAGGGAACTGTGTCCATATCCTGCCGGGAACAGGAGGAGATGTTGTGCATTGAAGTTGTTGATACCGGAATCGGCATTGATCCCCGGTCCATGGATGATCTTTTTGTCGCCTTTGCCCGCCTTGGCCATGAGAATTCGGAAATAGAGGGGACAGGTATTGGGCTGACCATTACCAAGCAACTTGTTGAACGGATGGGTGGTTTTCTCGAGGTCGAGAGTTCACCTGGTTCCGGTAGTGTTTTCAGGGTATTTTTGCCGGCCGTGAAGGCCGAAGCCATTGCCGATCCGAATGAGCAGGGCCGCCTGGTGGCTGCTGAACAGTTCCAGGGACCAGCGACTCTGCTCTATATTGAGGATAATGTCTGCAATATTCAACTGTTGAAAAGTATAATCCGGCGTTGGCCGGGATTTACCCTTATAGTACGGAAAAATGCGGAAAAGGGTCTTGAAGCAGCCACCCTGTTGAAACCGGATCTTATCCTCATGGATTTGCATTTGCCGGGCATGAGTGGAAAAGAGGCCTTTCTCGAATTGCGGAAAAATCCGGATACGGCCAATATTCCCGTGATCGCCCTGAGTGCGGATGCCATGCAGAAAACCATTGACGAGTGTCTGCAGCTTGGTTTTTCGGCCTATCTCACAAAACCTTTTGGTCTTAATGATCTGTGGATGGAAATTCAAAAGTGTCTGAATCCTGCAAAGTAATAATCATCATGAAGGCCTGGGAGTTATGAAAGACAAGATACGGCAGTCCCGCATTCTGATTGTGGATGACAATGCGGCCAATATAGCCTTGCTGGAAAATATTCTTGACGTGGAAGGATTTGAGGATATTACATCAACAACCGATCCCTGTTCTGTTGTTTCATTATGTGTAAACGGCAACTATGACCTTCTGCTGCTCGATATTCGTATGCCGCGCATGAGCGGTCTTGATATCATGCGGGAGCTGGTCCCCCGTATCACTCCGGAAAACTATTTCCCGATAATTGTCCTGACTGCCCAATTGGACGAGGAAACCCGGCGGCAGGCATTGTCCCTTGGGGCAAAGGATTTTCTGACCAAGCCGTTTGAACTCTGGGAGGCGGTCCTCAGAATTGAAAATCAGTTGGAAACACAATATCTTCTCAGGCAGGAATACCGGCGGAGCATCTTGCTGGAACAGAAGGTGGCGGAGAGGACCAGAGAGATACATGCCGTGCAGCTTGAAATTGTGCGTCGTCTGGGGTTGGCGGGTGAATTCCGGGACAATGAAACCGGGGCCCATGTGGTTCGTATGAGCCGGATATCCGAGGTTCTAGCCAGGGGCGCCGGCCTGGATGAGACAACATGTTCACTTATTCTGCACGCAAGCGCCATGCATGATGTGGGTAAGATCGGAATCCCCGATCACATTCTTCTCAAGGAGGGGAAATTGACTGCTGCGGAGTGGAAGATCATGCAGGAGCATACCAAAATCGGTCAACGAATCATTGGCAGTTATCCTTCACCTTTGATAGAAATGGCATCGTCAATAGCCCGCTCCCATCATGAAAAATGGGACGGCAGTGGCTATCCGGACGGGCTTTGTCAACGGGAAATCCCTGTGGCCGCCCGCATCGCGGCTATTAGTGATGTGTTTGACGCTCTGCTCTCCGCCCGCCCGTATAAAAAGCCCTGGCCATTGGAAAAGGCATTGGCATTATTACGATCAAATGCGGGAAGCCATTTTGATCCGGAACTTATAGAGGTCTTTTTCGATTATTGTGATGATATTCTTGCCATTCGACGCCAGTGTCCAGACCCGACTGTCGACAATACCAACGAAATATCAATAGATTCCACAGGGTGCCATAGAGAAGGTGGCACGGGAAAAGAAAATCTTCCCTGTGCGCTCTAACTGATCAGAAGTACCCTGAAACCGTGAGGATACTTATTCCACGCCCGTTTCTCTCCAGTTGATGCCGGTAATGTTTCCCGCCCGCATACGAATAGATTGCCTCATAGTTGCATCCTAATGTCTCCCCGGGGCTACCTGGTCCGCCTCCCCCAATTTCTTGTCAATCGTTGTTCCGCATCGTAACTTGTCTTGTCCTTGGGTCTCTCAAGGATCTGATGCCGTAAATTCAATGTCTTGTTTTTCCTTTGTTTTTCCCGGTATTCTCCCGGTGTTCCAGCGATATAATTACCACTTGATGGTTATCAGGAGTGATTATTGTTGTTGCTGATCAATAACTGTCCAAAAAATGGTCACAAGGGCTTTTGAGTCGTGATTGTCTGTACAGATATCAGGCAGCACGCCGGAAATGTTGAGAGAATAATCGAAGGCGTCTGTTATTGTAACCATTTGAAAGATCGAAAAATAATGGATAATTTTCAGTGCTGTTACCGTTCCGGTACGCTTTGTGAACTGGATACAGGTAAAAGATAGATGGTCCGTTTTTGGAAGAACGAAAAAGGGAACCGGGAAATAGATGAATATTTGCAACAGGAGCAGAGACAGACGATGAAAACCACCGCCAAACAATATGAAAATGGACAAAGAGTACTCATCATTGCTGTAATGGTATTGGGCATCAGCGGCATGCATATGCTTTTACCCCATGATTTTGCCAAAACCCATGTCGTTGCCCGGGAGCTCTATTTTCTGCCGGTCATTCTCAGCGCTTTCTGGTTTGGCCT
>JALVAI010000152.1 GCA_027011235.1 Desulfobulbaceae bacterium | reverse complement strand
ATGCTGATGATGACACCTTGCCCCTGTCTCCCTGTTTTTCTATATCCGCCTCCTGAGTGTATGGCGCATGTTTGGATTTCGCCCCGTCCGGGACAAAAACCGTTTCACCGGTTGCCAATCCACCCTGGTCACCGCCCTGTTCTTTAAGGGTACCATCTAGTTTTGCTCCCTTCAGATAGGCGCCCTGGAGAATGGCGCCGGTCAGATTGGCGCCGGTCAGATCAGCTCCTGCCAGGTCAGCACCGCCAAGTATGGCGCCCTGCAGGTTTGCTCCCCGCAGGTTGGCGCCGGAAAAATCAGTCAGGTTGCATTTGGCGCCGGAAAGGTTGGCGCCGGAAAGATCAGCTCCGGAAAGATCGACCCTGGTCAGGACAGCTCCGGCAAGATCACAGCCGGGACAACGATTGGTCTTGATGAGCTGCTGAAAATTTTTCTGCACAACAGGACGGCCCGAGCCGATGGTGGCCGTGTGCCCGTTTCCGGTCGAAAGACCCAAAAACAGACAACAGACAGCATGGAACATGTATTTTTTCATTTTTATTTTTCCCCTATCCCTCTCCGGAGCCAACGGGCATCCCCTGGATAACCAAAATAGACGGTTGCACACATATTCAATATGCTAATCGGTATACTGGAGGATGAATATATACACATCTTGGAGCCGAGTTACAAATAAAACCAACACTACGCTGGTAAATTATCCACCCACCCCATAAAAAAAGCCTGTCGATCAAAAGGATCGACAGGCAGGATAAAATATATGGTTTCCCAGCACGATATGGGCTGTAATGAGATAAGCGCAGGCCAGAAACCTCGGCGAGACCTATTCCTTGGCCATGTTTTCCTTTTCCGCAGGGGGTCGCGTACCGCCTTTCTTTTTTTCCATCTCAATAATCCGGATTGTCTTAAACCAGGCCCGTCCACCACCAGCCATTTCCGCCAGATTGTCATACCCCTTCATGGTCAGGAATCTGCCGGCAATATTTTCCTGCTTTCCCATGACATCGACAATCACAATCTTTTTATCCTTGGGAAGGGCTGTATATTTTTCTTCAAGATCATCAAGGGGTATATGGATAACATCACCCCGGTGGAACTCCCCTATCCGCCGCAACGCCTCGCCTCCGATATCAAGTATCACGAAATCATTAATATTTTTATAGACCTGCTCGGGAAATACCTTTGGTATATTGACCTTTGGGTAATTAACGGTACGCAAAACTGGATATCTCTTCCTTATCCAGTCGGGAAGGCCGCCGTTGTACAGTTTCACGTTGGTGTAGCCAAGTTTGACCGCCTTCCTGGCGGCCAGGGTACTCTTGAGTCAGCCAGGCCCCTTACAGAAAAAGACGAGCAGGGTGTCTTTATCCTCCGGCAGGTTCGGATTGCCCTGCACCTTGCTCGAGGGGACATTCACCGATCCTCTGATGGTCAGGTCCTTGAATTCTATCGGGCTCAGGGCATTGGCCAGCACCATGGGGGGGCCATGATACAGCTCATATTTTAGGGTGTCGGCATCAATGGTCGGAATATCGACAACCATGGCGGAAACAGAAGCCGGCAGTGTTGCCATCCAGGCCGAAACCACCATGAACAGTACCAATAACAGACTGTTTTTTTTCATTTTTCTTCCTTTATGAGTAGTTCTTTTCCCATTGGTCTTTTTCGCTCACCCTTACGATCTCGCCCGTCACGAAACCCCTTTTGATACATTTTGACCAAAAGTGGATTTGACAGAATGGCGACCGGTAACCCGGCGCTGCTGTTTCCGGTCAACCCAGATGTGAAACCGACCTTATATGCGTTATTGATCTGTTCTCCTGTGGTTCTGTCACTGTAATAGACAGCCTGCACACAATTCTTCAGCATGAAGAAACACAACAGCACCAAAATCGCCCCGGTGATGTGAAATCCCAGACGCGTATGCAACGGCAGTTTACTTCCCATGTGGTGATCGCATCCGACTGCAGCCAAGAATCTCTCCTTTCCCTGGTCCTTTGTTAGCCAAAGGTGCGTTGAAAGATCGTATACATGATAAGAAAAACAAGTCCCATACCAATGGTCAATGCCGTAAATCCGAACACATAGGCAAAGATGACCAGCCAGGTGGGCGGCCTGTCAACGATAACATCATCCAGGCGCCCCTCCCTGACCAGCATTTCATATTCGCGTGGCCGTTCATGTTTGAGCTCTTCGAGGGTAACGGAACCGGTAAAGATAACCCGGTCCAAAGGCCACTTTTCAGGCCGGATATGGGTGTTGAAGAAATGGATGGTAAAGATAAATCCCGTGGCCAGCAATGCCTCATCACTGTGGATAATCGTGGCAATGTTCAACCAGGAACCGGGGATATACTGCGTGACCCAGGTGGGAAACCAGAGACAGATACCGGTAAGACCGATAACGGCAACACCCCAGAATACGGCAAAATAATCAAATTTTTCCCAGTAGGTCCAACGGCCGTATCGGGGTCTGGGCCCCTTGCCGACAAACCACTTGATAGTCTGGCCGATTTCCCTTGCATCCTGCAGGTTCGGCACCATGCCGATTGTCTTGTCGAAAACAAAGCTGATAAATGATTTATCACTTTTACGCCAGTTTTGATAAATGAGGATAAAATGGATGAAAAAATAGCCAAAGGTGAGGACAGCGCCGATTCGGTGCAAAACGCCAAGGACCCTGAAGCTGCCGAAAAAACTGGCAATGGCTCCGGCCCATGGTTCATCGGCGAACTTCAGGGCCATGCCGGTGAGAGCAAGGGTCAAAAAACTGATAATAACAGTAAGATGGAGAACCCGTGCAAAAACATTAAATCGTTGAACGTAGACTGTCTCGGTTTTACTCATGTCTGTTTACCCTTTCTGTTGCACATCCGACACAGATTGCCGGGATCGTTTTTGGATGCATTCCTTTAGTCGGCGGACTTCATCAGCATCCTTTACTTTCTTTGCTCGCGGGCCTTGCGTATCATCTTCATGCGTTCCTTGAATGATCTTGGAATCCAGAGCAAAGTATGCAGCCCAAAAAGTGAAAAGGTTCCGAGCAGCAGACTGGTCATACTCCAGAATGCATAATACATATCGGGATTGCGCTTCTTGTCACCATGGGTAGCGTGGGTTCGATAGGTGGTAAAACTTAGATTAGCGCCAGGGTGACATTTTCGGCATGTCTTGACGGCATTGGGCCCTGCCAGGGTTGAATCGGGATCCGTGGCGGCCAGGATGGTATGGCTGCCGTGACAGTCCGAGCATTGCGCCGCCCGTTCACCACCGGCCAGCATGGATGCCTTGCCGTGATAACTCTCGCGATAGGTTTCCACCTGCTCCTGATGACATTTTGCGCATTCATTTGCCTGCTGTTTCCTGAATGCAGCCTCGGAAACGCGGGCCGCCCCATGGGCGGAATGGCAGTCACTGCAGATGGGGAAACGCGAGGTATCGGCGCCAAACGGTGGATTATGGATCGATTGCTGAATTTTCCTGGCAACACCATAATGACAACTTTCACAGGTATCACTTACGTGATTGCGGTTAACAGTTGACTGGGCATCAGAAGGCGGCAGGATGGAATGGCCGGTGTGGCAGCTTGCGCAGGTGGCGGAAACCAGCAACCCGCTTTTGACAAGTCCCTTGCCGTGGATACTCATGGAATAGGTGGCAACAATTTTCCGTTCACCTCCCTTTATTCTAACCGCGGCCTTTTTGCCATCCCGGTGACAGGCGCCACAAAGATTGGGAATATTTATCGGATTGATGGGGGAGTCGGGATTGGCCTTGGACATATTGTTATGTTTGCCGTGACAATCGGTGCATCCAGGTGCGTTCGGATCCAACTCGGCCAGCAGTTTACCATGGATACTCTTTGCATAAACATCACTCTGCTCCGGATGGCAGGCGGAACAGTCCACCGGCCCGGAACCTTTACAGACAGGATCTCTGGCACTATCCATGTTGGAATGACATTTGACACAGGCAATTTTATTTTTCTTATGCAGGGTTCCTCTGAATTCGTCATATTCATCCGTATCAACATACAGGCTTTTCACCCCGCCTTCCTCGTCAGGCATGACCAGATTCGGATTACTGTGGCATTTCAGGCAATAGGCATCGGACAACTTGCCCTGATAGCCGATCTTACTCTGTTCATGGGGCTGGTGACATTCGATACAGGAAGGAATTTTATGGGGTTCTTTTTCCCAGAGTGACTTTCTGATAACTTTTCTATGCGTGTTTTCAATATTGGCATGGCAATGCATGCAGGTTTTCGCAACGTTTTTAGGGTTGGTTGTAGATTCCGGATCGGTATGGGGGCGGACATTATGGGAGGTATGACAACTGGTACATACCGCCGCTACAATCAAACCTGATTTCAATAAACCCTTGCCATGCATGGACATGGAAAAATTTTTAAGGACATTATGCTGATCAATATCCTCATGGGTCTTGGTCATCGGAGAGCCTTCCCGATGACAGCGGCCACAGGTCAGGGGAATATTGGTGACATAGACAGGCGATTTTGGATTATCAGGGGGCAGAATATCATGGGTTCCATGACAGGAAGAGCAATACGGAGCCAGGGCATCCCCCCTGGAACGAGCCTTGCCATGAATACTTTTTTCATAAACTGCACCAATATCATCGTGACATTCCGAACAGTCGACTCTTTTCAACTCAGGAGGATGCTCATCCTCGGTATCGGCATCCTGATGGCAGGACACACAGTCTTGCTCACCATGCACCGACTTTGCCAGCACCTGGGCATTGACATACACAGAGCTGTCATCGGCCTCTCTGGTGAGATCCTCATCACCATGGCACTCCAGACAGTCCTCATTGCTCATGGACATGGCATTATGGCTGCCCATAACCAGCACAAGCATAACAATAAGAAAGAAAGTGACAATGATTCCTGCCCGTTTCCCGATAGTGGCGTTCATGTCTCCCATCCTGTTTTTTTTATAAACCAGCATGGCTGAGCAGGATATTACCGTCCCAGCCGCAACGAATGATGAAAATAGTTCTAATCAGCATCACTTGACAGGTTATTTTCGGATAAATGCATGGCGGGTTTTACATATTCCAACTATTCGTTTCTCTGTGAATAACATCTTGTAATCCACAAACCGCCAGGCACCAGATAATGAATGGTTATTCATTCATTAAAATCTATATAAAGCATATACAAAATATATGCAAAGGAAAAATTATCCTTATACATGCATCTAAATCCGGCCCCTGGGTGGACACAGAGTATAAAATTAGGGAAAGAATTTACGTGGACGGGAGAGCGCGTACATGCGCGTAGAGAAAGGATAGTGACCAGGAGCAAACACAACAGCGTGCCGGCAGATTGTCGGCACGCTGCTTATAAAGACAAGAGAAACAAATTATACATTGGTCGGATCAAAATACTTGAATTTCGATCCCTTGAGGATGGCATCCACAGACCCGATAGTTCCCTTCATATAGAAGACATTGGGCTTGGTATTGTCCTCCGGACGCAGCACCCAGACCTCTTCCTGGATCTGATGGACCAACTTGTAAACAATACTGTTCGGATCGCTGAGATCACCAAAGGTGCGGGCGCCGGTCGGACAGGCAGCGGAACAGCCGGTCTGGGTTTCCCCCTTGGACAACCGTTTGTCCCAACAGAAATCACACTTGTCGATGGCATGCTTTTCCTCGTTGAAATACCTGGCATCATAGGGACAGGCAAGCATGCAGGTTTTACAGCCAATGCATTTTTTGTTGTCCATCCGGACTATGCCGGTCACCGGATCCTTATAGGTGGCCTTGGTCGGACAGCCCCGCACACAGGGGGGATTGTTGCAATGGTTACAGAGAACCGGTATAAATTCCACCGCCTTGTCCAGGGTGCCGATATATTTCTTGGTCAAAATCCGCGTTCTGTAGGCATAGTCCGGGACATCATTGGTTTTGATACATGCCTCGACACATCGCTCGCAGTCAATGCACATGGATTGACGGATAACCATGGCATAATGGGGACTGTATATGTCGCGCACCGCCCTTTCAGCGGCGGTTGAGGCCTGGGCCGAACCGACCAGAGAGGTCAGGGACAGGAGTTTCCCCCCGGCATAGACACCGGCTATGGCAAACCCGAGTTTCAGGAACTTCCTCCGCTCAACAGCCGTCACTGACCCGGTGCCTTCATTTTTCATTGCATCGAAATCTATTTTAGGAAATTTCATTCTAATCTCCAATACAAAATTCTATTGATTCAACAGGAAACCGTGGCTGGTTGCGCCTCCATAGCTGGCAACACAGTGTCAGCACCACCCGAACATTTTCCTGCTTGTAATCACCAGCTCCCATGTTGGCGTTTCATGGCCTCTTCCATGGTTTCGCCCTCTTTCATATAGTGGATACCACCGCAACCGGGACAGATATAAGCGCCCTCGGGAACAATTTCATGTTTCTGCAGTTGATGACCGTTGAGCATTTTTTCACCGGCCAGGTAGGCGACAATAATAAAGCACAGGCCCCAGATCGACGCCATGATCTCATGAAAGGAAGGGACATAGGACAAGAGATGCGAGGCCTCAACAACACCAAGAGAATGGTACACCGGCACCATTTGCCCGGGGATGACAATGTCATAGCGCATAAAGAAAATACCTATCATCATAAGACCGGTCGTCCACATGATGAGTGTATATCTCCTGCCCCGGGAGGCAATGAGTAGAAAAAGCGGCAGGACCATCCCGAGAAAAACCTCAAAAAACAAAAAATTGATCGCATAATCTCCGGTCAGAAACGACATGATGATCGGATACTTGCCCTCGGAAACCAGACCGGTGATGACCTTCCAGATGGTAAAAAAGATTATGGTGGCGATGAAATAGATGGTCAGCAGGGTCAATGATTTCACCGCCCGCTCCATCCGATGGTTCATGATTTCCGGATTGATCTTGGCGGCAAGGGTGGTAAAGAACAAAATAGCGCAACCGCCCGACATGGCGGCGGAAAAAATAAAATAAATCGGCAGATAGGGGCCATACCAGAAGGGACGGCCATGGAGCATGCCAAAGATACCACCGAGGTTACTATGGGCGGCAATACCGACGGACAGACCGATAAAACCAACGATCCTTGACACCGTATGATTCTGATTGAGCAGACAGTAATACTCGATCATCATAAAGACCATGTAGGCGCCGTACAGGGTACCCATCCACCACATGTTTGACCTGAAGTTTGGAGAAATCACATTCCAGATCGCCATCCTGAAGGGGTTTTCAATATCAAAGAAGATAATGCAAAATCCACCTAATAAAAAAATTATGGACAGGAAAACCGCCCGCTTGGCAATCGGCATCAAAGCCTCATTGCCGAAAACATGGCCAAAGGACGAGACTATACAGAGTCCGGTGGAGGTTACGACACAGAAGATGTATGCGGAAATCAACATCCCCCATGGTATTTCTTTTGTTACATTATATACATGCCGATAACCGACAAAGGTTCCATGGAGCCCGACCAGGAGACCGGCAAGGCCGACAAGCGCAAAAAAACCGATCACCATTTTATAGCCGGGGCTTGCCTTTTTCAGGGCGGCAACACCATGATAGCCCCATTTTTCCGATATATTGATCATCATTTCGCTCATTGTATTTCCTCGTATATATCTCTTGGCACATGAGCAGCGGCAGGTCCGCTACACGATTTTAGACTGGTGGTTCGGACAAACTCTTTTCAGTGTTCGCCCTGTTCCGCGGCATCACCTTTTTCCGCCTGGGCTTTCATCTGTTTCAGACCCTTGACGCCGATATGACACACCGTGCATCTGGTCTGAAAGCCAAAGGCCTGATCGGAATTGTGACAGGTGCCACAGAGCTTTTCGTGCAGCTCTTCAAGGTGTTTTCTTTTGGCGGCCGGATCATCGGAGCGAAAAGTTTCCAGGCCGGAGAGTACGCCGCTGCCCATGACAAAGACTTCTTTATGACAGGTCTCGCAGAGCAGCCCAGCCTTGCCGACATGGATCTTATGATCAAAAACTACTGTTTTTACAGGCTTGGTAAAAATGATTTTCTTGGTCGGAGCAAAATGGCAGGAATCGCACTGGCTCTGGGCATCAAAGGCATCATCACCGTTATGACAGGCGCCGCAATACCTGCCCTTCTTAAAGGATGCCATGGTAAAATCACCCTTGGCCTCCGCCGCACCGATTTTCATGGTGAATATTTTATCATGACAATCACCGCACTCCAGGCCGATGTCCTGGACATGGGCCTGGTGGTCAAAGACCGCCTTGTTGGGCTTTTTCCAGACAATCTTTTCCGGTGGCTGCATGTTGCTGCCGTGACAGGTGATACAGTCTTTTTTATCGGTTACCCCAAAGGCCTCATCACCATTATGACAGGCGCCGCAATACTTGCCCTTCTCAAGGGATTTCATATTGTAATCGCCAGCCGCTTTGGCTGCGCCCCGTTTCTTTTGAAAGATATCCGGATGACAGGCATCACACTCCAAACCGACCCCGATAACATGTTTCTTGTGACTGAAGAGCTGATGGGTTGCCTTTTGGGCAACCACCAGGGTATCGCCATAGCGCTCAGTTATTTGTCCGTTCGCCTGTTTTTGCGTCTGAGCCAACGCTTCCGCCGATACCGGCCGGTTAACTCCAGCCAGAAAAAGACCTATACAAACGGCAGCCCCCAGGCCCCAACATAACGATTTCGTAAATTTCATTGCCATATTCTCTCCGCATAGAATCGTTCATGCGATCAATGTCCCTGTTGTCGACTGTATCGACAACAGGGATAATATCGAAAGATACGCGAGTAGTCCCTATTCCTTATCTTCCGGACCCAGAAGCGTGGTTGCCGCAATCCCGGCAACACCCAGCCCGGCCATCTTGCTCAGGGTGGGCCTCAACATTTTGGCCAGCATAACACGGCGGGAATTGGCCTCTGGCATCTCCTGGGGAGTTTCCAGCTTGTCCAGCAGTTCCAGATCTTTTTTACTGCCGAAATAATAGACATTCGGACCGATTTTCACCTTTTGGGACTCAAGCCGTTTGGCGCCTTTCTTGATATATTTGGCAACCTCGGACTTGGGATCATCGCGCAGACCGAAGATTCGAGCATCAGCGATACAGGTCTGAACGCAGGCCGGCTGCAGTCCCTTGGCAACCCTCGGCATACAGAAGGTGCATTTGTCGGCCTTGCCCTCGGAATCGTCATCGGCAAGATCGGGATTGACATAGCGAGCACCATAGGGGCAGGCATCGGCACAGGCGCCGCAGCCGAGGCAGCGGTTCTTGTCAATCTGAACCGTGCCGTTAAAGGGGTCCTTCCAGGTGGCCGCAACCTCCATGTCCACGGTCTTGCCGGTCCTGGCGTCCTTGAAGGTCACCTGGACAGGATCAGCCGGACAGGCATCCACACAGGCAGGGTGATCACAGTGATTGCACAGTCCGGGATAAAAGGTATAGGACAACCCCTTGCTGGTTTGAGCGGGCCCGAGCCGGCGCACCCAGTTACGACGGAAACCTTCCTTGACCGGAATCTGCCATTCCGCCCGACAGGCAACAGCGCAGGCATGGCAGCCGACACATCGGTCCAGATCTATTATCATTGCATACTGATTCATATCAATTCTCCTTCTCAGGCTATTTTGCTCTCATAACGTGGAATTTCATCGGGCACGGCGACCAGCTCCGGAATATTCAAGGTCTTGCCGCCCTTGATGATACGGACGAAGTTGGTGCGTTTGGAATCAGCACCGATAAACGGGTCCTGCACCACGTTGGTCATGAGGAAACCGTCGGCGGCTCCTTTGCCGTAGGCCCGGCTCAAGTGTTTGGATTTTGAGCCAAAGCCATGATACATAAAGACGGTATCCGGCCTGATACCAGGCGTGACCAGCACCTTGACGGGATTGGATCGCTTGCCGTCCTGGTTTTCCAGAACAATCTCTTCATCATTTTTAATGCCAAGTTTGGCGGCAACCTTGTCGTTGAGCCACAACTTGTTCTCGGGCATCTCATTGTGAAGCCAGAGGTTGTTCATGGTCCGGGAAAAGGTATGCATCGGCGCCCGGCCATAGACCAATCGGGTGTAGCCCTTGGGCGGGGCCGGGGTCGGCTCGAACTTAGGGATAGCATCCAGGTCTTCGTCGTCAAACTCCTCGACAGCGAGC
>JALVAI010000151.1 GCA_027011235.1 Desulfobulbaceae bacterium | reverse complement strand
CGCGGTCATGGAGCCGGAGACATCTACCAGAAAGACCAGGTTGGAGGGCGGGAGCTTGTCCTTTGCGATATTTTTGGCCTTGATACCGATACGTACAAGTTTATGGCCCTTTTTCCAGGGGCATGGCCCAACCTCGCTGGTGATGGAAACCGGATCCTTGCCGGCTGGTTCCGGATAGGTGTAATGAAAATAATTGACCATTTCCTCGATCCGGACCGCCCCGGCCGGCGGCAGGGTGCCCTGGTTGATAAATCGCCTGATATTACTGTAAGACGCGGTATCCACATCAATGGAAAAGGTGGAAAGGGGATCATTACTGGTGGCAATAAATCCGTTTTCCGTCATTGCATTGTAGGATTCCCTGTTCCAGGCCGGCGGTCTCCACATGCCTTGTTCCGGGACAACCATTGTGCGACCCAATAGGGGCTGATATGCACCCGGTATGCCTTGTACCTGCATTTTTGTCATCTTGCCTTGCCGGATTTTTCCTGTCGACGGCACTGCCTTGTCGGCAACGGATCTGTTGTCCCTGTGAACAGGGATTTTGACCGAACTGGTATTGTCGGGACTGTTTTTTGTTGATTGTTCACCGGGAGTTGAGCAACCGGCAAGGGTGAGTATACAAACTGCGATAATACATAGTTGACGACCTGTCATGGTAATCCTCCTTGAGATTTATCATTTGATCTGGAGCTTCATGCCTGTCCCCAGGGCAGCACATCGTTATGGCAGCCAGCCGGAGCGGCGAGGGCAAATTTATGAGGTCTTTTTTTGTCCTTCACCATGGATGACGGTCAGGACCGGAGGATTTGTCGTTTTTTCTGCTGTTTTTTTCCGGGGAAGGGAATACCCTTACTTGCGGACGCTGAAATTTAAGGGGTGACGGTTGCTGTCGTGAAAAAATGGAAGTACATGTGGATTATAAACAGGCCCTGACCGAGGCCTGGCCGTTGATCAATTCAATAGCCGGGCGCAGGTTCAGCGACGATACCCTTGCCGAGGAAGCGGCCCTTTATGTGCTTGATCGGCTTGAAGAGGATAACTGCCGCCGTCTGCGCGATTTTCGTGGCCAGGCAAGGTTTTCCACCTATCTCTCCTCGCTCTGTGTCCGGTTGCTTGAGGATTTTTCAAGAAAAAAATATGGCCGCCTGCGGCCTCCGGCGTGGATAAGGGATCTAGGCGGTATCTGGCTTTTGCTCTATCAACTGCTCTGTTGGCAGCGGCTGTCCGTTGCCGATGCCGTTGTAACGGCGCAAACCAGGCTTCATAACCGCTCGCAGCGGGAGATTGAAGAGGCAGCCTGGAAAATTCTGGAACGTATCATTCATTGCGGCAGTTATCAGGCAAGGGAGGTGCCCCTGGATGAGGCATGTGAAAAGACGCTGCCAAATTCCGCGGATACGGGCGCGGAAAGCCCCACTCCTGAACAGCAGATAGCGGCAAAAGAACAGGAGATTTTTTTGCAGCTGCTCTTTGGGACAGACGAACAGAAAATCCCCGAACTCTCTGATCTGTCAATTTTCTCTAAAAAATATACACCCCGCCTTGACGCACAGGAACGACTCTTGCTCAAGCTCTGTTTTCAGGATGATATTTCCGTTACCAGGGCAGGGGAGATGCTGGGCATGAATGCGAATCAGGTCCACGGGAAGCTGCGGCGTCTGCTTGCCCGATTACGGGATGAGCTTGAACGGGCGGGCCTTGGCGATGAGCTGCGGCAACTGCTGTATGAGGAGTAAGGGAAGTTTGGCCCGGCAGGGCCGACAGATAACGTTGTTTTGTCCGTCGGAATATATAAACAGGTGCTGAAAATGGCAAAACGATATTCAATACATCAACCAAATGACGCAGACAGGCGGACGGCCCTGCTGGGCCTGGCCCTGTCCGGTACCAGTGAACCTGCAGGTCCATGTCTCTCGGACCAGGAAATGGCGGCCCTGGTTGATAACACCTGTTCAGGGAAAGAGAGGGAATACTATTTTCAGCATCTGGCAAACTGTGATTCCTGCTATCGCCATTGGTTGGAACTTTCCAAAATTGTTGCCAACGATAACAAGATGCAGGATGAAAATTCCCGGCCCAGGATAATTCGTCCCCAATTCTTTGCCTGGACCGGGTCTTTGCTTGCTGCCGCTGCCTCGGTGGTAATTTTTTTACAAATTACCGGCAAGGCACCCACACCTGTTGTTCCCCGGCAAAGTATGGAAACAATAACCGGAAACAGGCGTGGTCCGGCCCGGGATCAGCAGGCAGAATCAACAGCAGTAAAATCCATGGCCAAATCGGTAAAGGCTTATGGTGGTAAAGGCCTGGACATGGCCGCCAATGAAATCACGTCTCCTGCCGCCGTAGCTCCTGCCCCGCCTGTGAAGAAAATAGCGGGCCATGATACCGCAAGTACCGCGAGTTATGGACAACCACAGGCAATGGTGAAGAATAAACAGCAGACATTGGATGGCAGCAGGCGCGGTACCCTTTGTCGCTTGCGGGCAACTGCCGGGAGAAAAGGATCGCCAGGCCGGTTATGGCTGGACAGGGTGCAGCAGGGGTGTCGTCACAATGAAGCGAGTTCGCAATTCTGGCAACAACAATTTAGAACAGGTAAACAGCTTGCCATGCAGCAGGATCCAGTGGAAAGACAGCTTATCAGGGAGTTGCTGCCCCTGGTTGAGGAATTGCAGGGGAAGGAAAATGATACCCAGGCTGTTTGTGAGGAGATTCTTAAACGTTTTAAGGGTGTTACGTTGAAATAAGAAATTTAGTCCGCTGAAGGATGCCACCCCAAAAAAAAACCTCTCAAAAAGCAAGCTTTTTGAGAGGTTTTTGGAAAGGATCGGCGGCGACCTACTCTCCCACACGGTTTCCCATGCAGTACCATCGGCGCTGAGGAGCTTAACTTCCGTGTTCGGAATGGGAACGGGTGGGACCTCCTCGCTA
>JALVAI010000150.1 GCA_027011235.1 Desulfobulbaceae bacterium | reverse complement strand
CCTTTACGCATTGATGACCAGTTCACAACCGTGGTGGCCGGCGGATTATGGACATTATGGCCCCTTTTTCATCCGGATGGCATGGCACAGTGCCGGCACCTATCGGGCCGCCGATGGACGTGGCGGCGCCGCAACAGGAAGTCAACGCTTTGCCCCCCTGAACAGCTGGCCCGACAATGTCAATCTCGACAAGGCACGCCGACTGCTCTGGCCGATCAAGAAGAAATATGGCAACGGGATATCCTGGGCGGACCTGATGATTCTTGCCGGCAACTGCGCCCTTGAATCCATGGGCTTGAAAACCTTTGGCTTTGGTGGAGGCCGTGAGGATATATGGGAGCCGGAAGAAGATATTTACTGGGGCCCTGAAACCGAATGGCTTGGAGACAAACGGCATGGTCATGGCGACATGCTTGAAAATCCCCTGGCCGCGGTTCAGATGGGACTGATCTATGTCAATCCGGAAGGACCCAATGGTGAACCAAATGTCCTTGCGGCCGCCCGTGACATACGCATGAGTTTTGCCCGGATGGGAATGAATAATGAGGAAACGGTGGCCCTTGTTGCCGGGGGCCATACCTTTGGCAAGTGCCATGGCGCCGCTGATCCCGGTAAATATGTAGGGCCGGAGCCTGAAGGCGCCCCCATCGAGGAGCAGGGTTTGGGCTGGAAAAATGAATTTGGCAGCGGCCATGGCGCCGATACAATCTCCAGTGGCCTGGAAGGGGCCTGGACCCCAACGCCCATCCGTTGGGACAACAGTTTTTTCGATACCCTGTTTCGTTATGACTGGAACCTGGAAAAGAGTCCTGCCGGTGCCTACCAGTGGGTTCCCACCGATCCTGCCGCCGCGGACGCGGTCCCGGATGCCCATGATCCGTCAAAACGGCATGCGCCCATCATGTTGACCACAGACCTTGCCCTCAGGATGGATCCGGTATACGGGCCGATTGCAAAACGATTTCATGAAAACCCGGAAGAGTTTGAAGATGCCTTTGCCAGGGCCTGGTTCAAGCTGACCCATCGCGACATGGGGCCGCGCTCGCGTTATCTTGGCCCTGAGGTTCCGTCCGAGGAACTGATCTGGCAGGATCCTGTACCAGCCGTTGATCACGACCTGATTGGCGCCGGGGAAATTGCCGAACTCAAGAAAGATATCCTTGCCGCAGGCGTTTCGATTTCCGATCTGGTCTTCACCGCCTGGGCATCGGCTTCCACCTTTCGCGGCTCCGATAAACGTGGCGGCGCCAACGGGGCCCGCATCCGTCTTGCGCCGCAAAAGGATTGGCAGGTCAACCAGCCGGCCCGGCTGGCGCCGGTTCTGGATACCCTGGCCGGTATCCAGCAGAAATTCAATACTTCCCGCAAAGACAATACAAAGGTTTCACTTGCCGACCTGATTGTCCTTGCCGGCTGCGCGGCCATTGAGCAGGCTGCCCGCAACGCCGGCCATGACCTGACCGTACCCTTCACTCCCGGCCGCACGGATGCCTCACAGGAGCAGACCGATGTGCAGTCCTTTACCGTGCTTGAGCCGGTGGCAGACGGGTTTCGTAATTATTTGCCGGAAGCCCTGAAAATTCGGGCAGAGGAACTGTTGCTGGACCGGGCACAGCTCTTGACCCTGACCGCTCCGGAAATGACGGTTCTCATCGGCGGATTGCGTGTTTTAGGCGCAAATTACAACCAGTCGGAACATGGTGTCTTCACCAGTCGGCCCGAAACACTCACCAATGACTTTTTTGTCAATCTGATGGATATGGACACAAGCTGGACCCCGGTTTCCACGGATGAAAAGCTGTTTGAGGGTCGTGATCGCAAAAGCGGTGAACGTAAGTGGACCGCCACCCGGGTTGATCTTGTCTTTGGCGCAAATTCACAACTGCGGGCAATTGCGGAGGTGTATGCATGTGACGATTCCATGACCAGGTTTCTGCAGGATTTTATCGCTGCCTGGGACAAGGTGATGAATCTTGATCGTTTTGATATTGCCTGAGCATGTCCGGTGGCACTGACCCGGGAAAAATAATTTGCCCTCACGGGTTATCGATTATACAGTATGTGGAGGCCCTGGCTCCCTGTTGTCAGGGAGAGGGAAAGCCATCCTTCACCATAACTCATGGGAATCCTTAGAGACAATGATTCCCGCAGACACGAGGAGGTGTCTATGACCGAAAAAGCAGGTGTCGGCTGTGCCCGACCCACCGGAGGACCGGTTGGTGAACAACCGGCCGCGGAACAGGAAAACAAACAACAACCTGTACAGGAGGTGAAAACCATGATCAAAGTGGGACAAAAGGCCCCGGATTTTTCAGCGCCGGGCTATCATAAGGGTGAATTTGTTAATGTCAAGTTATCCGATTATCTTGGCAAATGGGTGGTACTCTGTTTCTATCCAGGTGATTTTACCTTTGTCTGAGCTACCGAGATTTCAGCGGTCGCTGAAAAATACTCTGAATTTCAAAAGCTTGATGTTGAAGTTCTGTCCATGAGCATTGACTCCATGTTTGTCCACAAGATGTGGGATGACAATGAGCTGAAAAAAATGGTGGATGGCGGAGTCCCCTTTCCCATGCTGTCCGATGCCGGCGGCAAGGTAGGCACCGTGTATGGTGTTTATGATGAGGATGCCGGAGTTGAAACCCGAGGTCGTTTTATCATTGATCCCGATGGCGTAATCCAGGGGTATGAAGTGCTGACCCCGCCGGTGGGGCGAAATGTCAACGAATCCCTGCGCCAGATCCAGGCATTCCAGCATGTACGCAAGTCAGAAGGGACAGAAGCCACCCCGTCCGGTTGGAAGCCGGGTAAGAAAACCCTGCAGCCGGGTCCCGCCCTGGTGGGCAAGGTATGGCAGGAATGGAAGACAGAACAGGCCTTTGACGAGTAAGGCCGATTGATCTGTTGGCTGGGGACCGACGGTACGGTGGTGTACCGTTGGTCCACGATTGAAAATATTACCGGAGGACAACCGGTTAATGGTTGTTACCGACGAAAAAAAAATCAGGAGGATGGCCCATGGCCGAGTTAAAAGGAACACAGACGGAAAAAAATATTTTGACTGCCTTTTGCGGAGAATCACAGGCACGCAATCGGTATACCTATTTTGCCTCCAAGGCAAAGAAAGAGGGATATGTGCAGATCTCGCATATCTTTGAGGAGACCGCCAACCAGGAAAAGGAACATGCCAAGCGGCTGTTCAAACTGCTGGAAGGCGGAGAAGTGGAAATTTCAGGGGCCTTTCCGGCGGGCGTTATCGGTACCACGGAGGAAAATCTGGCCGAGGCCGCCGGGGGAGAAAATTATGAGTACACTGTCATGTATCCTGGTTTTGCCGTAACGGCCCGGGAAGAGGGGTTCCCGGAGATTGCCGCTATCTTCGAGGCCATTGCCGTTGCCGAAAAACAGCATGAGAAACGCTATCTTGACCTAAAGGCCAATATCGAAGAGGGCAGGGTGTTCAAGCGGGATACAAAGGTCACCTGGCGTTGCCGTAACTGCGGATATCTGCATGAAGGGGAAGAGGCGCCGGAAAAGTGTCCGGCCTGTGACCATCCCAGGGCCCATTTTGAACTGCTTGGAGAGAACTGGTAGGGTTTCATTTACGATTATCAGCGGCCTTAAGAGACGACGGGCCGTATTGAAAGAAAAGGCGCGTTTTTCCAGATGACCGGAAAACGCGCCTTTTTAATGCATAAGCTGCAGAGGCGAATTTGTTTTCACGTCGCCCCTGTGCTTGAATTGCGGGCGTTCGTCCGCCTTAGAATTTGGTTGATTTTTCGATAAACAGTTTGTTTTCCTCGATGATTTCCCGAGCAATATCGACCGCTTCTTCCACGGTTGTGATACCACCCTTGACAAAGCTGTCCCGCAAGCGGATCATATACTCAAGGTTACCCTCTTTGTCGGCAATGGTTTGAATATAGAGGCTCATGCGTGAGCCGAGACGGATATAATGGGCGCTGTGCAGTTCGTTGCCCTTGTAGGTCCATCGTCCGGCAACATCATGCAGCATGAAGTCGTGAATCTGTTTTGGAAATTCCATTCGTCTATTCTCCTTACGCTGAATTGGTTGTGCCTTAGGATTCCTGTTCCGGAATAACATCATGGATGGCGTTTTCGCCACGGCCGACAACAACGGCTGCGGTGGCATCACCCCAGACATTGATGGCTGTCCGGAACTGGTCAAGGATTCTGTCAATGGCAAGAATCAGGCCGATACCGTCCAGCGGCAGGCCGGCGGCTGTCAGCACGATACCCATGGTCACCAGCCCGGCGCCCGGAATGGCTGCCGCACCAACAGCGGCCAGGGAAGCGGTGATAAAGATGACGATCTGCATTCCCAGGGTCAGGTGGACGCCAAGCAGCTGAGCAATGAAAATAACGGCCACCGATTCATACAGGGCTGTACCGTCCATGTTGATGGTTGCTCCGAGCGGCAGGACAAAGTTGCCGATTCGCGGCTCGACCCCGGCCCGTTTTTCCAGGTTGCTCATGGTAACCGGCAGGGTTGCGGCGCTGGATGCTGTGGACCAGGCGGTCATCATGGCCGGCGACAGGGCCTTGAGCAGTTTAAACGGATTGTACTTGCCAAAAATCACCACCAGGATGGGCAGGGTGACAAAGCCGTGGATAAACAGACCCAGGAGAACGGTGGCCGCATATTTCCCCAGCGCTTTCAGGGCTGGAAATCCGAGATCCATGAAAATGGCGGCCACCAGCATGAAGATAGCATAGGGGGAGATGACCATGATCATCATGACGCCTTTTTGCATGATGCGGTCAATGGCGTTGATCACCTTGGTCATTGGTTCGGAATCCCGGCCGACTATTGAGGACATGATGCCGAGAAACATCGTAAAAAAGATGATCTGCAGGATATTGCCCTTGGCAAAGGCGGCGGCTGCATTTTTCGGGATCATATTGACAAAGGTGTCAATGATAATAATGATGGCGCTGCGATCGCCAACCCCCTGGTTGCTGACCTTGGCCGGTACGCCGGAACCGATATTGAGCGCTGCCAGCGCTTCCTTGTCGATACCAATGCCGGGATTGATCATGTTGACCACGATCAGGCCGGCAAGAACGGCAAGGGCTGTGGTGAGCATGTAGTAGCCGATGGTCCGACCGCCGATTTTTCCAAGTGTGCGCACATCGCCGAGATTGGCCACCGCCATGTAGATGGAGGCAAAGACCAGGGGTACGATCAGCATCCTGAGCAGACGGATAAAAATATCGCCGCCATATTTAAAGATAACCTTTGTAATATAGACAGGACCGGAGGTCACACCCGGACCCATCGCCATATTGATACCGATGCCCAGGGCAATGCCCAGGACAATGCCGATAAGAATTTTCCACTGCAGGTCAAGACCCTTTTTCTTTTCTCCCATATCAGTCTCCTCCGTAATAATCTTCATTGATGTTATAGCTGCGGGTGCTGACCCTTGATGTGATGGGGAGGTATCTTCCCATGTATTGTGCAACATAGCCGTTGGCCTGGAGTTCCAGGTTGAATACGCCAAGCATATTCAGAAAATCCTGGTTTCCCTTACGAATGGCCATGCCATAAAAGTCGGGCTTGAACGGGGGGTCGAGTACGGTCAGACGGAACTGGGCCTCCTTGGCATGCTCTTTCAGCCATACCTTGAGGAATATTTCATCATGGACCATCAGGTCAGCCTCACCCTTAAGCGTGGCCATGGCCGCCGCCTCGTTACTGGGATAGGATTTGATGGTGGCCTTGGGGAAAAAGCGGGGCACAATGCGCTCGGGCGCCTTTCCCTTGGTGACCGCGATAACCAGCTGGTCCATCTTTTTCTTCCGGACAAGCTCGCGGACAAGGGCGTTATAGTTGGGCACGCCGGAAATGCCGAGACGGGCCGATTTTGCCTTGTTGAGCAGGATGGAAAGGCCGGTGTCAAAATAGGGGGTGGAAAAATCCACGACCTTGGCCCGGGCAAAGGTGATACTCATACCGGCCATAATGATGTCGATATCACCTGCCTGCAGCATGGGAATGAGATCGGAAAATGATTTGGGGACAATGATTTTTGCGGTAACGCCAAGTTTTTTGGCCAGCAGGTTGGCGATATCGATGTCAACCCCGACCCGTTTGCCGTCCTTTTCAAAGGAAAAGGGTTTGAATAAAGGGTTGACCCCGACCCGCAGGACCTTGTCGGCAAACACCTTTGTCAAGGTTGGTGAGTAGGAAACCGAGCTTTGGGCAAGGGTGATGACAGGCAGCATGCAGATGGCTAAGAACAACAATACCGCCGGCACCATTCTTGCCGTTATCAGGCTGTGATGCTTCATAATTCCTCCTTTTTGTTTTGTTTGATTTGTTGGAAGGGGTAAAAACGGCAAAACTGTAAATGAAGAAAACCTCTTGAATAAACAGAGAAAAGCAAGAACAGGGCCAAAAAGCGGGCATTAAAATTCCAGTATACTCCCTTCCGGCAACGGCACGCTTAATCAGATGAGATTGATGGGCAGCGTGGAGAGAAAGAATACCGTGTTTTGGTGAAGAAAAATCAGGGCGGGGCAGGGCACGGGCAATAAAGCAAAGATACTGAAGTTTTTTCTTCCCGCTGCCGATAAAAAATATTGGAGAGAGAATTCCCAAGGGAAAGTGGATAAATTATGACCCATCAGGAGGGTTAATTTGTGTCAAAAGTTGCCTGTCCGAGGATTTTTCAGAAGCCTTGCCAATGGTTTAGGGTAGCGGTCGTTTTTCCTGGACGGAGATAACCGGAATCATGGAGACCGTTTTGCTGGTAATCCGGATTGTATCGATTGGTTGTCCAGGAGCATCCGCACTGATTGGGCCAGTATTCTGTTGTCGATAGGCTTGGCAAGAAATTTTTGTATACCTATGGATTCGGCTTTGGCGGCATTCATGGCTTCACTGTAGCCACTGCAGAGGATAACAGGCAGCTGCGGCTTTTCGGCAAGTATTTTTTTCGCCAATTCAGTACCGGTCAGGTGCGGCATTGTCATATCGGTCAGAACAAGATCAATCTTGTCCTGATGTTGCGTAAACCACTCTATCGCCAGGCGGCTGTCCGTGAAACTCGTCACCGTATAGCCAAGACCGGAAAGGAGCCGATCCATGATATCCACCAGCATTGGTTCATCGTCTACAATAAGGATACGTTCGGTACCCTTGGGCATCGCCATCTGCTCTGCCTGCTCGACCTTCCTCTCGTCATTGTCAATCACCGGCAGGTATACATGAAAGGTTGTTCCTTGTCCGGGTTTGGAGTCAACGGTGATCTCGCCACCGTGGCTTTTGACAATACCGTGGACCACGGAAAGGCCGAGGCCTGTTCCCTCGCCTTTTTGCTTGGTGGTAAAGAAGGGCTCAAAGATCCTTTCTTTGATTCGTGGTTCCATGCCGGCCCCGGTATCAGTGATTTCGAGATCAAGCCAGCGTCTTTGTCCATGCAAAAGGGGAACAATCACGGAGTCACCGTCAATCTCGGCCAGACGAATGATCAATGTGCCCTGGCTTTCCTGCATGGCCTGTTTGGCGTTGGCACAGATATTCATCAGTACCTGGTGGATGCGTGCCGAATCGGCGAGTACCTGGCCGCACTCAGGATCAATATCCACCTGCAGTTCAATGGTGGCCGGTAATGACGGTCGAAGCAGTTGTAACACCTCTTTGATGATCTCCTGGACCTTTACCGGTTTAAGCGTGTCGCTCTCTTCCTGGCGGCTGAAGGTCAATATCTGTCGGACCAGGTCTGCAGCACGTTGTCCAGCCCCTATAATTTGAGTCAGATCCTCGCAAAGGGGATCGTTTTCATCCAGCTTAAGTTTGGCCATTTCCGCATAACCAAGCACCGCTGAAAGAATATTGTTGAAATCATGGGCAATGCCTCCTGCCAGGGTGCCAATGGCCTCCATTTTCATGGCATGATTCAGCTGCTTTTTCAGGGCCACCTCCTCGGTGACATCACGTTTAACGGCCACATAATTAATGATAGCTCCGTTTCGGTTACGCACCGGTGAGATGGTGGCATCCTCCTCGAAAAGGGCGCCGTCTTTTCGTTTGTTGACCAGGTGGCCTTTCCACGTCTTTCCGGCGCAGAGCGTCTGCCACATGTCTTGGTAAAACGAGGCGTCATGGCGGCCGCTTTTCAGGATGCGCGGATTTTTCCCCAGGGCTTCGGTGGCGCGATAGCCGGTTGTTTTTTCAAAAGTGGGATTGACATATTCGATGTTTCCATTGGTATCGGTGATGACAATCGTTTCCGAGGCCTGGGCTATGGCGGACATGAGTCGAAATTTTTCTTCCTGGGCCTGGTAGTGAAGGCTCATGTCCTCAAAAAGCGCCATGCCTCCCTGGATATTTCCATGACCATCATACAGGGGCGTTGTTCGTAAAGAGACGTTAAGTGTAATGTCACTGAGGGTGGTTCTGTACTCTCCTTCCCAGCGACCTTTTTTGCCGAGCAGAGTGGATTCAAGAACAGGAAAAATTTTCGTGTCCCGTATATTCCGCAAATCAAAACCGATTAGCTGGTCACGGTTTACCTGCATAAGTGAGAGGTAATTTTTATTGCAATCCGTAATATGGAGATTGGCATCGAACTGAAGAATCCCGATCGGCGCCTGTTCAAATAATTGTCGGTACCGCGCTTCATTTTCGCGGATCTGTTGTTCAATGTGATGTTGTTTTGTTATATCACGTCCAACAACAATCAGTGCCCTCCGTTCACCATCTTTGTGAAAGAGTGGTATCTTATAAACATCCATCACCCGCGATATGCCCTCGGCCACAGGAATGATTTCCTTGCTTCGTATAGGCGCTTTTTTTGCCCAGGCCCTGTCATCACTTTTTTTACAGGCGAGAAAGGCTGTTTTGTACATGGGCAAGGTATGTTCCGCAAGCTCTGTATCGGTTTTACCTCGGTAATTGACATGTTGGAGACCAAAAAGGCGTAGATCAAAGGTGTTTGCCAGCATCCACCGTCCCTTTCCATCCTTGACACAGATAATTTCAGGAATAGAATCGATGATCACCCGGAGCAAATTGTGCTTGTCCTGGAGCCGGCGCTGTCGGTCAGGACGGGCATTGGTATTGTGGATCACGCAAATAAACAACGGGTTTTCCTCATTGTGTTCCAGGACATCTGTTTTGGTCTCCGCGGGAAAAGTGGTTCCGTCTTTACGACGGTAGCTCCCCTGGACAAATGAGGGGCCGTTGCCGGCCAACACATCCAGGATGAGTTCTGCTTTGCCGGCCTCCGAGAGGTCCATCTCAATATCCTGAAGTGTTAGTTCGAGCAACTCTTCACGGCTATAGCCAAGGGAGCGGCAGGCCTGTTTGTTTGCTTCCACAATGTGACCGTCCCCGGTATGGATCAAGATCGATTCGGGGATGGAGTCGATAGTAAAAAGTTTTTTTGCAGGATCGGAAGGGTGGGGTACAGGCGGTTGAGGCGAGGGTTGATCCGTATGGTCATGTATGTCGCGGGTCATGGCAGTGGCGTAAGTCAGGAGTTGTTGAAAATCGGGAACCATGGTTATCGCATCGATGTCTGGTCTTTTTCTGTGGTATGTGACCATCTGCGTATTATAATGGCAGTCAGGTTCTCTACTGTTTGGGCCCTTACATGGATACGGCAATCATGGTAAGGATACGGTAAGGTTTTAGCAAGAACAGTGCCTGCGATGTGGCGCCACCGCCCACCTGCTGGCCATCTATAAAAATGCACACAGAGCCGGGTGAGTTTGTGCAGGCACAATGTGGCGGGCGGGATTTGAGGTAATATCGGAAAGGAGGTGGCTGCCTTGCAGGGACACAGGATGGGCAGTCGGCCGATCGGTGAAAAGCAGGCGACCAGGATTTTGACGATAGAATAAAGGGAAACGCGATCCGTCATTTCCCTGTATGGGAGAAAAAGATTGGCACAGGAATAACCTCAAATCACATAAGGCAACATTTAGGGTTGTTGTTAAACCGGAAAATAATCTTAGAAAAAAATAATATTCATTCTTTATTCGGGTAGAGCTATATTAGAAAACATGAATAACCAAGAAGAAGCATACTTTGTCCTGAAATTTGCCCATAGTCTTGTTTTGCGTGGGCAATAAGTGACCCATTCAAGGGGCTTCAAGATTTTTTCACAAAGTCCCGGCGATTGAGGCCATGTTTTTTCAACTTATAGT
>JALVAI010000149.1 GCA_027011235.1 Desulfobulbaceae bacterium | reverse complement strand
AACAAGATTGACAGCGGAAAAAACACTTACAGTTGACAGCGAAAAGGACCTGGTCTGTCGCAACAAATATGGTACCTTTTTTGGCGTCACCCAGGATACCCTTGACAGGGTCTGGCAACAGCTGCGGGGACCGGCCGGCAACTCGGCAGTCTACGTTTCCATGGAGATCGGCGCCGATCCGGATGTCTTTCATCCTGTGCTCGACTTTCTGCATGATTTGGAGATAACCGGCAGTGACGATGAAATCGCCGATGCCTTTATCCAGAAATATCTACACGGCCCCCGCAAGATTCCCAACTACAGTGGCGGACTCGGTGTCCTGGCAGGAGACACCCTGAAAAGCTTTGCCGATATGCACATTCCGGTTGCGGCAATAAGTCTGCTCTACCGGGAAGGCTACTTCTCCCAGTTTGTTGACTCCAAGGTCGGTCAGATCGACCAGGCCACCAGTTGGAACCCGGAAAAGACCCCCACCCTGTTTCACCTGCACGATCCCGCCAATCCCGGATCGCCCCTTGAAATCGATGTTCCTTTTTTCAATGAACGCGATGAACCGGAACTGATCAAGGCCCAGGTATGGATGAAAATGGAGGTGAGCGAAGAGCTTGATTTCTTTGTTCCTGAATTTCTGATCGATTATTCAATCGATTCCGCCCCGGCCTGGATACGTGAGGCCTCGGACCAGCTCTACAATGCCAAAACAACCATCATGAAGGCCAATCAGCGGCGGATGCTGGGCTCCTGCGTCCTGCCCCTGATGGAGGCCCTGGGGTTCACCGGCCGCACCATTCACTTAAATGAACAGCATGGGGTTGCGGTTTCCCTGCATCTTATCCTGCGGGAGTTGAAGAAACGCTTTGGCAAGGATTTTTATCAACGGATGACGGACAGTGACATCCTGCAGGTGGTGGATACCGTGGCCCAACGGATCGTCTACACCATCCACACCCCGGTCAAGGCCGGTCATGACCGTTTTCCCCGTTCCATGTACACAGGTATCAGCCACCGGGTCTGTCGTCGGATCCTGGATATGCTGGCCAAGGATGAGGACTCGCCAGGCGAGTATAATTTCACCACCCTGGCCATGCGGGTGAACCGGGCCGTCAACAGTGTCAGCCGCCTGCATCGTGACGTAACACGCAGGCAGTTTCCCCGCTTTGCCGACAAGATTACTGCAGTGACCAACGGCGTCCATCACCTTACCTGGATCAGCGCCAACCGGGCCCGGATATTTGATCAGTCGCCGCTCCTTACAGGCTGGCGGAACGACCCAGGCATCTTTGCCGGCCTGGCAGCGGACCGGCATGATTTCAATACCGTCCTCGCCAGGGCATGGCAGCAGGACAACCGCATCCTGATCGACTATATCAACCGAATGCTGAAAATGCACCGCAACCAGATGCTGGAGACCTGGATCGACCCGCCCAACTACCTTTCCCGCCTGGAAGAGGCCCCTGATCTCGAGCCAGGGGTGTTTACCATCGGCTTTGCCCGCCGGTTCTCCACCTACAAGAGGGCCGATCTGATTTTCAAGGATATTGACGCCCTGGCCGATATTCTTCTGCAAAAAAAACGGCGCATCAACTTTGTCTTTGCCGGCAAGGCCCATCCCGCCGATGAACCGGGAAAAAACGTTCTCAAGCTGGTTCTTGACAACCAGGAAGAACTGTACCGCAAGAGTCACGGGCTGGCAAAGCTGGTCTTTATTCCCGGCTATGACATGTCGATTGCCAAGATGATGGTTTCCGGTGTCCATGCCTGGCTCAACAGTCCCAAGCGCCCGCTTGAGGCGTCTGGAACCAGCGGCATGAAGGCGGCCATGAACGGGACACCCAATATCAGTGTCATGGACGGCTGGTGGGTCGAAGGATACCAGAACGGGTTGACCGGATGGAAGTTCGGTTATGAAGGCCCGGTTGAAGAGGCCGATTTAAGTGAAGAGGCCGACAGCCTGCTCTATGATGAGGATTCACTGTCTTTTTATGCGCTGCTCCCTGAAGTACTTGATATTTTTTATGAGCGGCCCGAAGAATATCTCCAGGTTGCCGTCAATAACCTGCGGCTCAATGTGCCTATCTTCAACACCCACCGGATGGCGGCTGAATATGTTGGCAAATATGATCTGCAACTGGATGAACCGACAGCCGCAACGGTCCGACACTTTCAACAGTTGTATCAAAGCGACCAGGATGGTAAGTGATATGCCCACAAGTACACCATCTACGCATTATTATTTACAGGAAGGAGTAAACCCATGGCCCGCCATATGAACCCGAGCCGTTCCACCAACAAGACCATTGATGCCATCGACCGCAAGCGGGAGCGGGAACGTCGCTTCATGCTGCGCAAGGCAAGGGAAAACGCAGAAAATCTCGCCATATCGCTTGTCCAGAGACTGCTTGATGAGCATATCATTGAAACAAACTCCCACCAGGCCATCTGTGAAGCCATGGAAAAACAGCTGGCGGGTTTAAGCGAGATGGAGGAATTTGACATGCAGTTCAAAATCGCTCCAATCCGCACCCTGACACAGGACCCCAACCTGGTCAGCCTCTATATTACCCAGTATATCATCGAAGACCTCATCGAGCATCCGGCCATCCAGGACGTTTTCGGAGACGACCTGGATGTCTACAGGGCCGTGGATTCGGTCCTCACCCGGATACGGCCGAAATAACCGGCAAGGACGTAACAGGGTTTATAACTCCATGGTTGTCCCTTCTCCGGATCATTCCTTCCCGAGCCTGGTTTTTGCCAATGATAGAGGAGAGATACTTGACTATGACGGCCTGGAGATGGCCGGCGCCAGTGCGGACGATTTTCGCCGGCCCCTTCGGCAGGACCTGATAGAACTGCCTGCCGGCTCGGAACTCTTTGTTCTTCCAGGACGTTTACCGGTCGGTATTGAACCGGACACCGGAGAACCGGCACTGCTTGAAACCAATCCC
>JALVAI010000148.1 GCA_027011235.1 Desulfobulbaceae bacterium | reverse complement strand
CCGAAGGCCTTATTCGTATGCTTGCCGGGCTGAACCGGGGCGTTAACCTGGCCGGTCGTTCAATCAAGAAAGAGACAAATTTTTCCATCGGCGCCGCGTTCAGTTTTCGTCCGGCCAAGCCGGGCCTGCAGATCAGCCGTCTGGAAAAAAAGGCTGCCCTTGGCGCCCGCTTTGCCATGACCCAGCCTCTTTTTTCCAAAGAGGTGGTCGAGCAGATGATGGAGGCAATCAGTCATATCGATATCCTTGTCTTTCCAGGTATCTTTCCCCTTATTTCCTCGCGTAATGCTGAATTTCTCCATAACGAGGTGCCTGGTATTTCTGTGCCGGATGACCTGCGGGCCCGGCTGGCGTCCTTTGACCAGGTCGCTGACCAACGCAAGGCCGCCCTTGAGTATACCGGTCGTCTGATCGAGGACATTCAGCCCAATATCCATGGGCTCTATCTCATCAGTCCGCTCAATAAATGGGATATAGTCCTTGACTTTGTCCGGCAGGTACGGGAATCGACCTGAGGTCCGGCCTGTCAGCCCCGGTGGATCTTTTCGTATAAACAGTATGTGCGGCAAGCTGCTCTGCGAGGTGTCAGCAATGGCTTTACGCACGGGTCAATGGCCGGGACATTGACTGGAAAAGAAAAAAAATGTTTGACAACAACAGCGGTTTGGGTAAAATAACACTACATATACAATAAATAATCAGTATGGAATAAGTCGCTGGTTTAACGTTCAACTTCCAGAGCGACTAAAAACTATCTGGTAAAGCGAATACCGTGCTCCAAAGCTTCCAGCACCGTATTCACTGTTTGTGAGATGGAAGCATGCCTGTTGGAGCATTTCCATGGCTTTTTTCCTGTATATCATTTCTTTTCCGCGCGGACAGTTTTTTGTTTTTTTATCCTTCCGTATTCCGGTGGAAGCCTGTCCTTCGCCCCCTTGTGTTGATGTCAAGTCTTCCTGTCATGGACAGGTATATCTCTAACTTTACCAAGGAGTACGCCTATGTCTACTCAACTCTTTACCTCTGAATCAGTCTCGGAAGGGCATCCCGACAAGGTTGCCGACCAGATTTCCGATGCTGTTCTCGATGCCATTCTTGCCAGTGATCCCCATCCGGAAAACGCGCGCGTGGCCTGCGAGACCATGATCAAAACCGGGGTCGCCATTGTAGCCGGTGAAATAACGACCGAGGCCTGGGTCGACCTGGATGACCTGGTCCGCAAGGTGATCTGCGATATCGGGTATACCAGCTCTGATGTCGGCTTTGACGGTTCGACCTGCGCGGTCATGTCCCTGATCGGCAAGCAGTCTTCGGATATCGCCCAGGGCGTGGACCGCACTTCCCGGGAAGAGCAGGGGGCCGGCGACCAGGGCATGATGTTCGGTTATGCAACTAATGAAACCGATGTCCTTATGCCCGCGGCAATTACCTATGCCAATCTCCTTGTCCAGCGCCAGTCCGAGATCCGCAAGGCCGGGGTCCTGCCGTGGCTGCGGCCCGATGCCAAGAGTCAGCTCACCCTGCGGTATGAAGACGGCAAGGTGGCGGCCATTGACGCGGTGGTGCTGTCGACCCAGCATGCCCCGGATATCGAGTATGAAAAACTCAAAGAAGGGGTGATGGAAAATATCATCAAACCGGTTCTGCCTGAAAAATGGCTGCACAAGGGGACAAAATATCATATCAATCCGACCGGTTCCTTTGTCATCGGCGGTCCTGTCGGCGACTGCGGGGTGACAGGCCGCAAGATCATCGTCGATACCTACGGCGGCATGGCCAGGCATGGCGGCGGCGCCTTTTCGGGCAAGGACCCATCCAAGGTGGACCGTTCGGCGGCCTATGCCGGGCGCTATGTTGCCAAGAACATTGTTGCCGCCGGGCTGGCCGACCGCTGCGAGATCCAGGTCTCCTATGCCATTGGGGTGGCCGAGCCCACCTCCATTTCCGTGGAAACATTCGGCACGGGCAAGGTGGAAGAAGAAAAAATTGTGGAACTCATTCGCAACCACTTTGATCTGCGGCCCTACGGCATCATCACCATGCTGGATTTGATCCGTCCCATTTATCTGAAAACCGCCTCTTACGGACATTTTGGCCGCGAGGAGCCGGAATTTACCTGGGAGCGGACCGACAAGGCCGATGAGTTGCGGGCTGCGGCCGGGATATGAAACGCTTAAGCGTTCAAGCGTTCAAACGTTTAAGCGTTCAAATGCGAAAGCGATTAAATGAAAAAATGAGAAAACGGAGTTATACAACATGAGTGATTATAAAGTAGCGGACATGGGTCTGGCAGACTGGGGCCGCAAGGAAATAGCCATCGCGGAAACGGAAATGCCTGGCCTCATGGCCCTGCGCGAGGAATATGGAGCGGAAAAACCGCTCAAGGGCGCCCGGATTGCCGGCTGTCTGCACATGACCATCCAGACCGCTGTCCTGATGGAAACCCTGGTCGAGCTCGGCGCCGAGCTGCGCTGGTCCTCCTGCAATATTTTTTCCACCCAGGACCATGCCGCCGCTGCCATGGCCGCGGCCGGAATACCGACCTTTGCCTGGAAAGGCGAAACCGAGGAGGAGTTCTGGTGGTGCATCGACCAGACCATTTTCGGTCCTGACGGCTGGCGGCCCAACATGCTCCTTGATGATGGCGGTGACCTGACCCTGGTCATGCATGAGAAGTACCCTGAACTGCTAAAGGACGTGCGCGGAGTTTCCGAAGAGACGACCACCGGCGTCCATCGTCTCAATGAAATGGCCAGGGAGGGCAAACTCCTCACCGCAGCCTTTAATGTCAATGATTCGGTGACCAAGTCCAAATTCGATAACCTGTACGGCTGCCGGGAATCACTGATTGACGGCATAAAGCGGGCCACCGATGTGATGATTGCCGGCAAGATCGGGGTTGTGGTCGGGTATGGTGATGTGGGCAAGGGTTGTGCCCAGGCCCTGCGAGGCATG
>JALVAI010000147.1 GCA_027011235.1 Desulfobulbaceae bacterium | reverse complement strand
GTGGATGATACGGCGGTGGCGGTCATTGTCCTGCTGCGGCTGCTGCCCCTGATAAAGAAAACCGACCTGCAACACCAGATGCGGGCCGCTGTTGACCGGGCCGTGGCCTGGATGCTGGCCATGCAGAATCCAAATGGGGGCTGGGCCGCCTTTGACCGCGATAATACAAGTAAAATTCTTACTCTTATCCCCTTTGCCGACTTTGGCGAGCTGCTGGACCCGCCCAGTGTCGATGTCACCGCCCATGTGGTTGAGGCCCTGGGACTTTACGGCCACGATCTTTCCTCTCCGGCCGTGGCCAGGGCCTGCCGCTACATGCGCAGTGAACAGGAAGAGGACGGCTCCTGGTTCGGACGCTGGGGGGTCAATTACATCTATGGCACGGCAGCGGTGCTTCCGGCCCTGGAGGCGGTTGGCGAGGATATGCAGGCGGACCATGTCCAGCGGGCGGCCCGCTGGCTGGCTAACCACCAGAATGAAGACGGCGGCTGGGGAGAGAGCTGCGGCTCCTACATGGATGACAACCTGCGCGGCCGGGGCCCGTCAACTCCGTCCCAGACCGGCTGGGCGATCATGGCCCTGATTGCCGCTTCCTGCCCTGATTTTGACCACACTATTAGCCGAGGCGTGGATTTTCTCTGCAACAGCCAGAGGCAGGACGGCACCTGGGATGAACCCTGGTACACCGGCACCGGCTTTCCCGGTTACGGGGTTGGAGAGAGAATCAACCTTGCAAAGGACGGCGATCAGTACAGCCAGGGCGCTGAACTTGCGCGAGGCTTCATGCTGAACTATAATATGTACCGTCATTATTTTCCGCTGATCGCCCTGGGACGGGCGAAAAAATATTTCAGCCCGAATTGAGGTCCAACCAGTCACCTGCCAATTGATCCCAAAACCCCATGGCTGATCCGTTAAAGAAAAAACTAAAACCCATCCCCGCTTTGCAGGAGGTGCGAGGCGTACAGCTGCCAGCCGGACTCACCTTTGTCCAGCTGGTTGTCACTGGCCCGCCCGGGGCCGGGAAAACCTATTATATCAATAAGATTCACGGATGGCCCAATGAGGGGTATCTTGATCTCACCCGCCGGGGCTGGTGGAAGGACCGGGCCCTCACCTACCGCCCGCGGGAGGTCCATCTCGGCCTGCCCTTTGCCGGTTTTTCCGAGGCCCTGACCGTTTTTGACCGGGAGTGGCTTGAGGCCCCGGAACCGCCGGTACTCGAGCTGGAAAGAATTCAGATACCGCCGGTGAGCCATAACATCTTTCAGACCGACTGGCGACACCGCTATGTCTTTGAATTTCTGCTGCCCTCGGCCAAGACCATCTACAAAAGGAGACGGACGCGCGCCAATGAAGGCTACTTCCCGGTTGATGAGAACCTGAGCATGGAGATGGTCGAGGCCCAGCTGGCCGTGTATCGGCAGGTGGTCCTGTATCTGCACCGGCAAAAGATGCAGGTGTATATCAGAAAAAGCCTGGACAAGCCGCCCATGTACATCGCCGAAAAAGAGGACATCTCCATACCGGGCTGGCTCAGTGAAGAACCGGTGCCCCGGCCGAGCCTGACCACCATTGACGGCTGGAAATGGCTGCTGCTCAGGAAACTGCCCATCAACTGGTTCACCCTCAGCGACGAGTGGCAGCCGATCACCAAAGAGAGCAGGATAGCCTATGACGGCAAGCCCCTGGAATTACGGCTTGGCAGGCAGGTGCTTCGATTTTACCCGGAAATCCCCCTTGGCAGCCGCAAAAAAGACCTGCGCAAGAACTGGCTGATCACCGATCCCTCCACCTTTGGTTCACATCTCTGCGCCTTTGCCCGCCTGCGGGTCGGGGAAACGGTCATGATCGGCCGCGCCAACAGAAAATACAAAACCATTTTCAATTTTGACAAGAGTGTCGGCAAACGGCATGTCAGTATCAGCAATGAGCGGGGCGACCTGATCATCACCCCCCTGGACGACCAGCGAAGGGTCGAGGTGATCCGTTTTGAGGATTCGGACAGGAAAAGCCGCATAGAGGCCCGCCGCTACGCAGCCCTGGTGGAGCTAAAGAAAATCTACGGCGGTCCAATGGAGCTTTACCCCCCGGATCGTGCCCTGGCAACCCTTGTGTCCGTCAATGAAATCCTGGAACACGAGGCCTACCGTCCCCTTGATAAATCGGGTCTGCCCGGCGGCCTGATCGAGCTGCCGCCGGAAAAGATACCAATTTTTGTCGGCGACCTGCACGCCCAGGTCAACAATCTTCTGAAGATACTGTCTGAAAACAAATTTCTTGAAGGAATCGAGAGCGAGTCCGCCTGCCTGATCATTCTCGGAGATGCGGTCCATTCCGAAATACCAGGCCAAATGCAGGAAATGGACAGTTCCGCCCTGATGATGGACCTGATCCTGCGATTAAAACAACTCTTTCCGGGCAATGTCTTTTACCTGCGCGGCAACCATGATACCTTTGGTGCCGATATATGTAAAAACGGTATCTGCCAATCCAGCCTGTTCAAGAAGCGTCTTTTGGAACTGCGGGGCAAGGAATATGTACAACAGATGGAAAGATTTTACGACCTGCTCCCCACGGTGATCAAATCCGATCGTTTTCTGGCCTGTCACGCAGGGCCGCCGTCAAGAAAAACACGCCGCAAGGAGATCATCAACCTGCGCGCCCATCCCGATCTTGCCAAGGAGTTGATCAGCAGCCGCCTGAAACGTTCCAACTATTTTGCCGGTTACGGCAAGGCGGATGTCAAACGGTTCCGGAAAAACCTCAAACTGCCCAAAGGCACGCCGTTTATCGTCGGTCACACGCCCCTTGACAAAACCGGTTCCATCTGGATCGATGCCGGGGAAATAAAAAATCATTTTATTCTGTACAGCGGCCGGCCGGAAGGCCCGGCATTACTGGTTGAAATCAACAACCGGATCATGCCGCTTTCCTATCCGGCGGAACCACTTGTAAATATTATTGGTAAAATGCGTCAAGTTGAGTAGGTAGTGAGTGATGGAAAAAATAATCAAACGGCCAAGACGGGTTTTACTCGCAACCCAAGTTTGTTGTAGGGGCGACTTCAGTCGCCTTGGGGAAACCATTCCAGATAAAATGATACTTTCCTCAGGCGAATAAATTCGCCCCTACAGGACATGCAACAATTATGTCTCATTTGTAATATAACGAAACAATCGGTTAAAATAACTAGTTTTTCATCATGAAATTTTCTTGTTTTTTTTATGACAGGAATTCAGGAGTAAGCCACTAACACCGTAAAAGGAGGGTGAACCATTATGACCATGAAGTCAACCAGCCCCCTGGCCGGGCTTTTGCGAAAATCGCCATTTAAACCAATCCAGGAGCATCTGCGCAAGGTCTTTGCCTGTATCTGCCTTTTGCCTCCCATGTTTGATGCCCTGTATCAGGGCAACCAGGAAGAGGTTGAAGAGATTGCCACCCGGATTGGCAAGATCGAGACCGAGGCGGACAAGATGAAGAGTGATTTCCGGCTGCACATGCCAAAAACGCTCTTTCTTCCTGTTGACCGCCGGGACCTGTTGATGCTTCTCCGGGACCAGGACTCCATGGCCGACACCACGGAAAAGATCAGCCAGATCCTGCGCAGCAGGGTCATGGAAGTACCCGATCCCATCAAGGAACTTCTCGATGAACTGCTCAACGCAACCATGGAGATAAGCTCGGAGGCCAAGCTGATCGTCGAGGAGCTCGACGAGCTGGTGCAGGTCGGGTTTGGCGGCCGAGAACATGACAAGGTCATTGCCATGATCTCCGGCGTGCGCAGAAGTGAACACAATATTGACAATATTCTCCACAACCTGCGGCGAAAGCTCTTTGCCATAGAAGATACGCTTAACCCGGTTTCCGTTATCTTCTGGTATCAGATCATCGAGTTAATAGGAGACATTTCCAACCAGGCGGAAAATATTTCAGATCGTCTCCTCCTCTTCCTCTCCAAATAGAACACAAGGGAAACAGATCCATGGAAATCATAGCAGCATATGGAACAATCATGGTCGTGCTGGCCGTGATCTTTGGTTTGTACATGACCTGGGGCGTGGGCGCCAATGACCTGGCCAATGCCATGGGCACATCGGTGGGCGCCGGAGCCGTCACCATCAAGCAGGCGGTCGGGATCGCCATTGTTTTCGAGTTCTCCGGCGCGGTGCTGGCCGGCGGCAATGTCACCAAAACCATCCGCAAGGGGATTATTGACCCAACCAATATTGTCCACTCGCCGGAAATCCTTGTCTACGGGATGCTGGCCGCCCTGCTGGCCGCTGCCATCTGGCTGATGATCGCCTCGGCCAAGGGATGGCCGGTTTCCACCACCCACTCCATTGTCGGCGCCCTGGTCGGTTTCGCCCTGGTCGGGATCGGGCCGGATGCCGTCAACTGGGCCAAAATCAGCAAAATCGTGGCCTCCTGGGTCATCTCTCCCATCATCGGCGGCACCATCTCCTTTCTTCTGGTGATGAGTACCCGCAAACTGATCTTTGACACGGAAAACCCGCTAAAAAACGCCAAGCGGTATGCACCGGCCTATATCTTTCTTGTTGGTTTCATTATTTCACTGGTTACCCTGTTCAAAGGGTTAAAGCATCTGCATATCGACCTGACGGCGGGCCAGAGTTTTCTGATCGCCGGCATCATTGGCCTTGTTACCGGTTTTATCGGCTGGATGCTGATCAAAAAGATCAAGGAGGACCCGGAGGCTGACAGGGATTTTCACTTTGCCAGCGTTGAGAAGGTATTCACCCCCATGATGCTCTTTACCGCCAGTTCCATGGCCTTTGCCCACGGTTCCAACGATGTGGCCAATGGGATCGGGCCGTTGGCGGCGGTAATCTCCATTGTCAAATCCGGCGGCCAGGTCATGCAAACCTCGGCCATGCCTGCCTGGATACTCATGGTCGGTGGTCTTGGTATTGTGGCTGGCCTGATAACACTGGGCTACCGGGTCATGCTGACCGTGGGGACAAAGATCACCGAACTGACCCCTTCCCGTGGTTTCTGTGCCGAGCTGGCTGCCGCAAGCACGGTTGTCCTGGCTTCCCGTACCGGCCTGCCGGTTTCCACCACCCATATTCTTGTCGGTTCAGTGCTGGGCGTCGGCATGGCCAGGGGGATAGGCGCCCTTGACCTGCGGGTGGTAATGAACATTATCATCTCCTGGCTGGTCACTCTGCCCGCGGGAGCGGTACTCTCCATTATCTTTTTCTTCTTCCTGAAGGGAATTTTCGGATGACCGGCCTGGATGACAAAATTTCACCGGCTGTTTGCTAATGCGGGCTTTGCCCACAACCCAAGTTTGTAGGGGCGACTTCAGTCACCTTGGGGAAACCATTCCAGATAAAATAACTTTTCCTCAGGCGAATAAATTCGCCCCTACAGGACGCGCGACATTTGTGTTGCACATGCAAGATAATGAGACAATCGGTTAAAATAGCAGGTTTTTCTTCATAAAATTTTCTCGGAGTCTACGCTTACCTGTTTTTTTATGACAGAAATTCAGGAGTAAGGCACAAATAAAAAAAGCCCCCGCATGTTGCGGGGGCTTTTTTTTACTTAGTGAAAAGTGGCGAGGGAAAACCTCGAAGAATACGTATTATCCCGTTGTTGTAAATTGACTGGTCAGCTTCTGTAACAGGGCGACCTGACCGGCAAGTTTCTGCGCTGTTTCATTGATTGTATCGCCACTGCCGGAAAGTTGAGAAACAACCTGACTGGTTTCCGCAATATTCTGGGCTATCTCCGAGGCAACAACTGAACTTTGCGAGACATTTTCATTGACCTCGGCAATACCTTCTGCGGCCTGGGTGACGTTCTGGGAAATTTCTCCGGAGGTGGCGCTCTGTTCCTGCACCGACATGGTTATCTCGGTGACGATCTCATCCACCTCACTGATAACATTGCTTATCTGCCGTATTTCATCCACGGTTTCATTGGTGGAGCCCTGAATGGATGTAATTTTACTTTTAATCTCGCCGGTCGCCTCGGCGGTCTGTTTGGCCAGTTCCTTGATCTCATTGGCGACAACGGCAAACCCCTTTCCGGCCTCCCCGGCCCGGGCGGCCTCAATGGTGGCGTTTAAGGCAAGCAGGTTTGTCTGCTCGGAAATTTCGGTGATAACCTCGGTTACCTTGGTAATTTCCGCAGCCGCCGAACCAAGGGCGTCAACCTTTTCCGAAGAACTGGTGGCAAGATTCACCGCATGGCTGGTTATCTCCTGGGCCTTGGTTGTCTGCTTGGCCTCCTCGTCAACAGAGGCAAGAATCTCATCAATGGCCTCGGAAACAAGACCGACATTGGACGAGGCCTGTTCACTGGCGGCGGCCACTGAATTCATATTGCTGCTCATTTCCTCGGTCGCCGCGGCAACGGAATCGGTTTGTTCCGCTGCAATTCTGGTTCCTTCCGAAAGCTCGGAGGACACATCAGAAAGCAGTTTTGACGAATTTCCAAGTATCTCGGTCTGCTGATGAATCTGGACTATAACCTGTTGCAACTTATCTGCCATATCCGCAATGGCCCTGCCAATGGACCCGATTTCATCATGGCCCTCAACCTTCACAGGAACAGCAAAATTTCCCTTGCCTATCTCCACCGTGGCTTCCTGCAAGCGGCCAAGTCTCTTCAGAACACTGTTCAGCACGGAAAAAAACAGGATAAAGAACACAAGCATGACCGCACCGGCAACAGCTATCAGAATAAAGATTGAACGAATCGTCTGATTCAAGGCGGCGCCGGTGGCCTTTTCAATCTGCTTCACATGTTTATCGAGCACTTTAAAGGCGGCAAATGCGGGCGAATCATCGATCTTGACGGCCTTGTCGATCACCGTGGGATCATCACCCCGGTTATGCATGGCAACCGAGGTGTCAATGGCCCTGGCATACTGTTCGGCAACATTCTTTATGGTTGCCAGTGCAGATCGTTCCTCGCCGGTAAGATTCAGCTTTTCATAAGCGGCAAAGGCCTGGTCCATGCGCTCTTTATTGATGCGGAACCGGTCTGCATATTTTTTCTGCCCCCGCAGCACGTGATTTTTAAAATTATGGATAAACCCGCCATAACCAAATTGTGACTTGATTTCGGCAAGCTGTACCTGACGCTGCAAGGCTGTCTGTTGGTACTGTTTCCATTCACGGGCAATGGATTTCACTGCCCGAAACTGCAAAAGCCCTGTTATCCCCAGCAATAAAAGTAATGCCAACGAAAGTAAGGTAACTTTTTTTCTGACTGTCATAATCGTTCCTCTAGGCGGGCAGACCCGCATTGATGATAAATAGACCCCTTCACCTTTGGGATGTCCCTTGGTGAAACTCCTACCTGGAGTATGCATCAGGAAAAATGACAAATCAAAAAAAAAATAGGATAACCTTTCTTTTTTTAGCGCTCGCCAGGAACCATTCTCCTTCAAGGGAAACACAGATATTTTTTCCTCCCGATTACCACCGAAACTCAGTAAAGCCGCATCAGGGATAACATCGCTCGATGTCCGCTGTTTAATTGGACATAAAATTCATCTGTTGCGCAGACGGGTTCTCCTTGGTTACCCCCCAGGCGATGGTATCCCTTGTTTCCGAGGATTGATGGTAATCAGGATGGTTTGCGGAAAATCATGTTCCTGCCAACGGGCGGATATTGATTGGCCCTGAAACAACTCTATGGTATGTTAGGGTAAATTAACGATGCCGGGAACATCCGGAGACCCGACCGGACGACAGAGCAGGGAGACATTACATTTAGAAAAAATTACAGGAAAAATCAAAACCAGGGGAACGAGGTATATGCAGGGACTGGAATTTATGATCAAACGGGCCGAGTACCGCAAACTCAAGGAAGCCGATCTCTTTCAACGGGTTCTGAATTGGGCCCGCGAGGATGGAGATGATATCATAGTTGAGATTGTGGAACGGGCCTTTAATGATGATGATGCCGAACACTGGCTGACCATCCATCCGTCCAGCTCCTATTCCGGACTCACCGGATACTACATGGATATCGTTGCCAGGGAACGGGAACTCAACGGTAATGAAAGGCGCCTGCTGGCCAAACGTCTTGCCGAATACAGTAAACGTCTGCTCGAATAATACCAGGAAAACAGAAACCAGCATGGCTGGACCATATTTTCAGTCCACAGCCATAACAAATGATGACACTAGTCCGAAAGGGCATCACTTCGCGGACTATTTTCGGATAAACCAGCATGGCTGGACCATAATTTACCGTCCCGGCCACAACAAATGGTGAAAATAGTCTGAGAAAACACAACCATGCGGGCTATTTTCGGATAAACCGGCATGGCTTGACCGCGCAACAAACCGTGAAAACAAAGAGGTTGCGTTGCCAAGATGCGCACTCCTGTCTTCCAATAAAATTCATACCATTACGCCTCATTCTCTTCACCGCCTGTCTTTTTTCTTCTGCCTTCCGCTCCGCTCCCTGAAAATCAGCCGGACCGGCACCTGGGTCAGGCCCAACCCTTCCCGGAAGCGATTTTTCAAATACCGCTCATAGGAAAAATGAATCCCTTTGGGCCGGTTGCAGATAACGGCAAAGGTTGGCGGCGCCGTGCCGATCTGGGCAGTGTAATAGAGTTTCAGACGTCTTCCCCTGTGCATGGGCGGTGCATGGCGGGCAACGGCATCGGCCAGCAAACGGTTGAGAGCGCTGGTCGGGAAATGGGCGTGGAACTGGCGATACACCTTGCCGATCTCGGGAAAGATGCGTTTGATGCCATAGCCGGTCTTGGCCGAAACCCTGAGCACGGGCGCAAAGGGAATGAAATTTGTCGCCAGCCGAACCTCTTCCAGCAACCACTTCTGCCGTTTTTTATCCCCCTGCAGAAGGTCCCATTTGTTAAGCAGAATAATCAGGGCCCGACCCTGTTCCTGGGTGTAGCCTATCACCCTGGTATCCTGTTCGGTGATTCCCTCTGCCGCGTCAATCAGCACCAGGGCGATATCGCTTCTTCCCAGTGCCTTCAGGGCCTTGAGGATGGAAAATTTCTCCAGCTTGTCCCTTGTCTTTCCCTTGCGCCGGATGCCGGCGGTATCGATGAGCAGGTAATTGTACTTGTCCCGGCTAAGCAGGGTATCAACCGAATCCCTGGTTGTTCCGGCGATGTCGGAAACCACCATCCGGGGCTGTCCGATAATGGCATTGATCATCGATGACTTGCCCACATTGGGCCGGCCGAGAAAGGCCAGTTTCATGGTGCCCTCGGGCAGCTCCGCGGTATCATCCCGCTGCTCAAGATCAGCGGTCAGGGCCTCCATCAGGGCCGTAAAGCCATACCCGTGATCAGCAGACAGGGGCATGAGGTGCTCGACCCCCAGTTCATAAAACGGTGCCAGCAGCTCTATCTCAAACTCCGGGCCGTCAATCTTGTTGACCAGGAAAAAAACTTTTTTTTCGGTGCGGCGCAGGATACCGGCTATTTCCTGATCAATGGGCGTCAAGCCCTGGCGGCCATCCATGAGAAAAAGGATAATATCGGCCTCGTCAATGGCATGCATGGCCTGGGTGCGGATATGGCCGCTGATGGCATCATCATCGTCATCAATGCCGCCGGTATCAACCAGGGTAAAGGAATGGCCCTCATATTGGACCCGGGCATAATGGCGGTCCCTGGTGACGCCGGGGGTGGGGTCAACAATGGCGTCCCGCCGCCTGGTCATGCGATTAAACAGGGTCGATTTGCCCACATTGGGCCGCCCGATCAGGGCAACCAGGGTGGAAGAGTCAGCAGTTTTCATGGGATCTACAGTGTATAAGACAGCATCGGGCCAGCTCGCGCAGGCCACCATAATCGGCAGCGTCCGGTTTGGCAAGCAGGCCGCACAGACTATGCAGGGCAGGTTCGATGAAACGGGAAAAAAAGACCTTGCCCCGCTGGTTGCTTAAAAAGGCAAAAGCGCCAAGAATCTGGAGATTTCGCTGGAGCGCAAGCATTAGATATTCCTGCTCGAACCGGTCCCGGTCACAGGGAACAAACCGCTCCAGGACAGAAAAATAATAATTGCGCAATGTTTTCCGCACCGGCGCGGACAGCCCCATATAGGGGTCTATGAGCAGGGAGGCCAGATCATAGGCCAGGGGCCCGAGGCGGCCGCCCTGGTAATCGATAATCCGGACAGTACCTTTGGTAATCATAATATTTCGGCTCTGAAAATCCCGGTGCAGAAAAAAATCCGCCGGCGCCCGGGCAGCCCTGTCTGCCAGCAGAC
>JALVAI010000146.1 GCA_027011235.1 Desulfobulbaceae bacterium | reverse complement strand
GGAACCGATATGTCCCCTTGCCCGGGCAAGGGGTGGTCGTGAGGACTAATAGTTATCCAGGTAGTTCTCCAGCTCCCAATCGGTGACTGCGGTACGATAGTTGTCCCATTCCTTTTCCTTGCCTTCCACGTACTTGGCAAAGATATGTTCACCAAGGGCCTCTTTGGCAATGGGATTGGCCTTCAGTTCGTTGATGGCCTCTTCCAGATTGGCGGGCAGGCTTTGAATACCGGCGGCCTCTTTTTCAGCAGCGGTCATCTTGAAGATATCCTGGTCAACGGAATCGGGCGCCTGCAGTTTGTTTTTGACGCCATCCAGACCAGAGGCCAGCATCATGGCAAAGGCGAGATAGGGGTTACAGGTCGGATCCGGGCAGCGGACCTCGGTGCGTGTTCCCATGCCGCGGGAGGCAGGAATGCGGATCAGGGCGGAACGGTTGGAAGCGGACCAGGCAACATAGACCGGGGCCTCGTAACCGGGCACCAGACGTTTGTAGGAGTTGACCAGCGGATTGGTCACTGCCACAAATCCCTTGGCATTTTTGGCGATACCGGCGATGTAGTGGTAGCAGGTCTCGGAAAGCTGCAGAGGGCCGTTTTCATCAAAGAAGGCATTGGTGCCGTCCAGGTTGAAAAGTGACTGGTTGGTGTGCATGCCGGAGCCGTTGATGCCGAAAACAGGCTTGGGCATAAAGGTCGCATGCAGGCCGTGCCGGGCGGCGATGGAGCGAACAACCCATTTGAAGGTCAGGGTGTTGTCGGCGGCGGTAAGGGCATCGGCATACTTGAAGTTGACCTCGTGCTGACCCTCGGCAACTTCATGATGGGAGGCCTCGATTTCAAAGCCCATGGCTTCCAGGGTCTCGATGATTTCCCGGCGGCAGTTGATGCCGCAGTCATCGGGATCAACATCAAAATAACCGGCCACATCATGGGTAATGGTGGTTGCTTCTCCCATCTCATCTTTCTCAAACAGGAAAAATTCCGCCTCGGTACCCACGTTCATGGTAAAGCCCATGTCTTTGGCCTCGGCCAGGACGCGCTTGAGATTATTACGCGGACAACCCTCAAAAGGTGTACCGTCTGATTTGTAGACGTCGCAGATGATCCGGGCTGCATTGGTTCCGTCCTGTTCCCTCCAGGGAAGAACACAAAAGGTGTTGTAATCCGGCTTCAGGTACATGTCCGACTCGTTAATACGGACAAAACCATCAATGGATGAGCCGTCAAACATGATCTGGCCATCCAGTGCCTTTTCGATCTGGCTGAGCGGAATGGCGATATTTTTCATAAATCCGAAAATATCGACAAACTGCAGCCGAAAGAAGTGCACGTTCTGCTCTTCAATGATTTTCATTATCTCTTCGCGCGTCATGTTCCATCTCCTTGTTCTTGGATGATTGATAAAATGGTCCGGTCCAGACCGGACACCCATTCCTTACCATTTTACGTACAAATCGGCATTATTTTATTCCACTATTGGTGGAAAAAATCAGGCCTGTTCCCCAACCCCATCCATGCCGATGATTTTGAGCAGGGTTTTGCGGACGGTTTCCTGTTGCTCGCAGTCAGTGAGTTTGGAGCCGTCTCGCGTGAGAACGTAAAAGATATCAATTAACTGTTCCACTTCGGTGGCAATCCTTGCCCGGTGAATATCAAGACCGAAGTCAGACAGGGTTTGCGTGAGCTGGTACAGGGCGCCCGGCGCATCCGCCCCGTAGACTTCAATCACGGTAAATCTTCGTGACGATTCATTGTCAAGGACCACCTTCAACTCCAGCTGCTGGACCTGACGCCTGGGTTTGAGGCCAAACCCCTGCTTTTTTGTGTGCAGTTTCAGGCCGACATCAAGCCGGTAGTTAATTGCCTTGTTCAGGTCCTCTTCCAGCCCCTGCCAGTTCTGTTCGTCAAATTCGGTTGCGGCAACGGGTTGCACATCAAGGACATCAACCACTGTGCCGTCGGGCCAGGTAAAGATCTGGGCGGCAAGGACGGAAAAATTGTGCAGGGCAAGCACGCCGCAGAGTTTGGCAAGCAGGCCCGGCCTGTCCTTGCTGAGCATAAGCAGGGACCAGTACCCCTGGCGGGCCTCGGGAAAGAGCAGCACCCGTTGCTGCAACCGGCCAGCATGCTCCCTGTGCAACTGCAGGTGGCGGGCAACGGATTCCGGCGTAAAGCTGGTCAGGTAATCATCGGGAAGCTCCTGCAATTGCCGCCCCAGTTGCCCGTCGTCGGCCACCAGGTCGGCAACTCTCTGCCTGAGCCAGGAAGCCCCCTGTTCCTCGTCCTCTGCTTCCGCTCCGGACAGGCAGGCGCTGTCCATGCAGGATTTTGTCTTTAAAAAGAGCTCGGCCATAAGGGTGGCCTTCCAGTCCGACCAGGCCGAGGGGCCGGTTGCCTTTGAATCGGCAATACTGAGCAGGTAGAGCATGGTCAGGCGGTCATTGGAGCCAATCAGTTCCGCCGTGTGCCGGATGAAGTCATGATCCTCCAGGTCGCGGCGCAGGGCATTTTCCGGCAAATAGAGATGATAGCGGACAAGAAAGGCAAGGGTAGCGGTATCTTCCCTTGAAAGCCCCAGTCGTTTGCCGACCTCGCCGATCATTTCAGCTCCCAGTTTGGAGTGGTCGGTATGGTGGCCCTTGCCGATATCATGGAGCAGGGCCGCCAGGTAGAGAATATGCGGCGCCTCCAGGCTGGCAAACAGTTCTTTTTCCCGGTCGCGCAATGTGTGCAGTTCGGCCACGGTTTGCAGTTGGTGACGATCAACGGTGTAGATATGATAAAGATCATGCTGGGCCAGGGATTCAATCTCGGCAAATTCCGGGATGTAGGCGGTCAACAGGCCGGTCTCCAGCATGGTCTCCAAAACGGTCATGACCTCTGTTGACTGCACAAGCAGGTCGATAAAGGCTTTTGCCACCCTGCGAGAGGTGCGAAAACGATCATCAACGAGATGGAGGTGCCCGCTT
>JALVAI010000145.1 GCA_027011235.1 Desulfobulbaceae bacterium | reverse complement strand
ACCGCATCCACCAGCGGCAGCAGGTCATGGTAATCGGTGAACATGGCGGTGCCCAGTTCTTCGGCAACCCTCCCTGCCTGGTCCTGGTCCGGATCAGCGACCCCGACCAGCTCCACCCCTTCCATGGCCGCATATTTCCGGGCATGAAAGGTGCCAAGATAGCCGACACCGATTACTCCAACCCGTATCGTTTTCACAGCCATGCTCATGTGTGGACAAAGGCGGGTGATATTTCCGGCCCGGCCATGAAAAAATTACTCCTCGTATCCATCATTCCTCGTATTCGTCGTAGTCGTCATAGTCCTCGTCAAAACCGTCAAAATCAGCGCTCATTACATCACTGATCAGCCTGAGGAAGACGCCCATGGATTCACTGAGATTTTTCACGATTTCACTCTGTTTCAGCCGCCGGTCAAGATCTGCTTCTCCATCCATGTCCCGGATACTGACATGCAGTTCAAGGCTGAGGGCATTCATCAACTGTTCCGGATCCATCATTGTTCTCCTGTGTTATGGTTCAGGGTGTTATTTTATATCCCAAGATAGGCCTTTTGAACATCCTTGTCGGCAAGCAGGGTGGATGCCTTGTCGTGCATTGTTATACGACCGGTTTCCAGCACGTAGCCCCGGTCGGCGGCCTTAAGCGCCAGGTTTGCGTTCTGTTCAACCAGGAAAATGGTTGTGTTGTTTTCCCGGTTGATCTTCTTGATAATTTCAAATATCTGCCGGGTGACCAGCGGCGCCAGTCCCATGGAAGGCTCGTCCAGCAGCAGGAGCTGGGGCCGGGCCATGAGCGCCCTGGAGATGGCCAGCATCTGTTGTTCGCCGCCCGAGAGATTGCCGCCCGGCTGATTGCGCCGGTCCCGGAGAATGGGAAAGAGGGAGTAAATATAGTCCAGGTCCTCTTCGATCTGCTGTTTATCGTTGCGGAGAAAGGCCCCCATGTCAAGGTTTTCGGCCACGGTGAGGTCGGGGAAGATATGGCGTCCTTCCGGGACCTGGCAGATACCAAGGGCAACGATCCTGTCCGGACTGAGATCCTGAATGGGTTGACCATGAAAGAGAATCTCTCCGGTCCGGGGCGGGACAATGCCGCTGATGGACATGAGCGTGGTTGATTTACCGGCGCCGTTGGCCCCGATCAGGGTGATGATCTCCCCTTCTTTAATGGTAAGGCTGACATCATGCAGGGCCTGGATATTGCCGTAATAGGTATTGATTGATCTCAGTTCAAGCATCCTCGACATCCTCCCCCAGATAGGCCTTTATCACAGCCGGGTTGTTGCGGATTTCCTCGGGGGTCCCTTCGGCGATTTTTTTGCCGTAATCAAGGACAAAGATATAGTCGGACAGGTTCATAACCAGTTTCATATCATGCTCGATGAGCAGAATGGAGAGGCCGTCGTCACGGATGGTGGTGATCAGCTCTTCCAGTTCACCGGTTTCTTGGGGGTTCATGCCCGCGGCCGGTTCATCGAGCAGGAGCAGCAACGGATCGGTGGCCAGGGCCCTACCGATTTCCAGCCGCCGCTGGGCGCCGTAGGGCAGGTTTTTCGCAAATTCATTGGCCATGTCGGCCAGACCCATGTTCTCAAGGATCATAAGGCTGAGCGCCACAATTTCCTGTTCTTCCCGGATCGTGGATGGATTCCTGAACAGGGCACCCAGCACCTTGGCCCTGGTTCGGCAGTGGCGGCCGATCATGACATTTTCCAGCACTGTCATGTTGGGAAAGAGGCGAATATTCTGGAAGGTCCGCGCCAGTCCCTGCTCGGTGACCTTGTTTGGTTTCAGGCCGTTGAGACGCCTGGTGTTTTTGCCGGGCGGGGTGAGCAGCAGGTCGCCGGCGGTTGGTCTGTACATGCCGGTCAGGCAGTTGAAAAATGTTGTTTTACCGGCACCGTTTGGCCCGATAAGGGCAACAATCTGACCCTCATGCACCCGTAGGTCCAGGTTGTCCAGGGCCCGGATGCCGCCGAAATTCATGGTCAGGCCGGTTATGTTGAGTAGTGGTTTCATGGGAAAAGGCAATGTCCGGGGCTGTTAACTGTTTTTGGGCGCCATGTTTTTGTGTACCGTATAGGTGCGTCGGATATTGGCAACAATGCCCTGGGGGCGAAAGACCATCATGATGACCAGCACGGCACCGAATACCAGCATCCGGTAATCGGAAAATGCGCGCAGATATTCGGGCAGCAGGATGAGGATCAGGGCGGCGATAATGACGCCGACGATTGAGCCCATGCCGCCGAGAACAACGATGCAGAGAATAATCGCCGACTCGAGGAAGGTGAAACTTGCCGGGTTGACAAAGGTGGTCTTGGCGGCAAAGATGACCCCCACCATTCCGGCCCAGAAGGCGCCCAGGGCAAAGGCAGTGAGTTTTGTTCTTGTTTTGTCGATGCCCATGGCCTGGCAGGCGATCTCGTCTTCACGCAGGGCAAACCAGGCCCGGCCGATACGTGAGTTCTGCAGCCGGTTGACCACAAAGATGGTGAAGATAACCATCAGGATCATCAGGTAGTAGAGATAGATGATCGACTGTTCAAGGCTCAGGTGAATGCCGAAAAATCCCGGTCGGGGAATATTGGAAATCCCGCTGGGACCGTGGGAAAATTCATTCCAGTTCTCCAGGATAAGACGGATGATCTCTCCAAAACCAAGGGTAACGATGGCCAGATAATCACCGCGCAGCCGCAGGACCGGAAAACCCAGCAGGATGCCGAAGCAGGCGGCCAGCAGGCCGCCGATGGGCAGGACTTCCCAGAAACCGAGACCGAAATGGAGGTGGAGCAGGGCATATGAGTAGGCGCCGACCGCATAAAAGGCCACATAACCAAGATCGAGCAATCCGGCAACACCGACAACGATGTTTAGGCCCAGACCAAGGACGACATACATGAGCGCTGTAATCATGATATTGGTCTGGTAGGTGGAAAAAAGCCATGGAAATGCCAGAAAAAAGAGACCGATAAC
>JALVAI010000144.1 GCA_027011235.1 Desulfobulbaceae bacterium | reverse complement strand
TTTTACCATCCCGCCTGAAAAATTACGGGGCGATGCCGCTGCCAATGGTGCAATTGTCGAAAAATTGCAGATACCCTCGCTGGTCCTGTCCGATCCCTTTGACACGGCAGATATTCATCAGGCTTTTATAAGTGCCCACATGCGCAACCCGGTTTCCTGTATCGTTGACGCTCTGTTTGGGACCGGACTTTCCAGGGAGGTGACCGGACATATGGGCCGGGTTGTCGAAATCATCAATGACCTGCGCACCAGCTATCACCTGCCGGTGGTGGCGGTTGATCTTCCCTCTGGCCTGGATACCGACACAGGCCTGCCCCTTGGCAAAAGTGTTATCGCCGACTTGACGGTCACCTATGGTCTGGCCAAGCCAGCCCATTATCTGCATGGAGGACGGGGAATCGGCAAACTGCATGTCGTCGACATTACCATTCCCCCCCAGGCATATCCGGAAATACCCTTGCGCGGCCAGGCAATTACCCGGGAAATCACAAACTCTCTGCCAGCCCGGGCGACAGATTCACACAAGGGGACCCATGGCCACCTGCTGGTCCTGGCGGGATCAGAGGGGAAAACCGGAGCCGCCATTCTCTGCTGCCGGGCCGCCCTGACCAGTGGTTGCGGCCTTGTTACCAGTGTGGTGCCGCAGAACCTCAATCCGGTCATGGAAGCCAGCCTGATCGAGGCCATGACCCTGGTGCTGCCCGATGCAGCGTCCACCTCCCTGTCCATTGACGATGTCGACTATATCCTTGCCGCGGCAATAGGCAAAAAGGCCATAGTCCTTGGCCCCGGCATCGGCACCGATGAACAGACCGAAGAACTTGTTCTGCTCCTGTATCGCGAGGTTCCTCTGCCCATGGTCGTGGACGCAGATGCCCTCACCATCCTTGGTCTGCATCGTGATGTTCTTGTCCAGCCGGGCGGCCCGCGCATTCTGACGCCGCACCCGGGTGAAATGGCCCGCCTCACCGGCCTGGCAACCAATGAAATTCAGGCCGACAGGTTGCAGGCGGCTCTATCATTCTGCCTGAATGGTGAAGAGGAACAAAAACAAGGACAAAAAATTGTCACTGTGCTCAAGGGGGCCGGGACCGTGGTCGCCGACAACCAGGGTAACTGGGCGATAAACACCACCGGCAACCAGGGCATGGCCACCGGCGGCATGGGTGATGTGCTGGCCGGATTGATCGGCAGCCTCCTTGCCCAGGGAATGGACGCCTGGGATGCCGCCTGCGCTGGTGTTTATCTGCACGGTCTGGCCGCTGACCTGGTCGCAAGGGAGAAAAAATACGGTTACACGGCGTCCGAAGTTGCCGCCGAACTACCGGTGGCCATACAGAAATGTTACAACTCTATGGGAGAAACACGATGAAGAAAGCAAAGGATATAATGAGCACCGATGTTATTACCGCCAAAGAGTCCATGTCGGTAAAAGAGCTTGCCAAATTGTTGTATGAAAACAAGATAAGTGGGGTTCCGGTCCTGGATGACAATGGCAAGGTAACAGGAGTGGCAACGGAAAGCGATCTGATTGACCAGAACAAAAAGGTGCATATCCCAACGGTTGTGGCAATTCTTGATTCCTTTGTTTTCCTGGAAAACCCGGAAAAGATGGAAAAGGACATTAAAAAAATGGCGGCAACCAAGGTCGGTGACATCTGTTCCCACGAACTGATTTCCGTGACCCCGGAAACTCCCCTTGACGAGGTAGCAACCCTGATGGCCGAACGTCAGGTCCATACTCTGCCGGTGATGGATGGAGAAAAGCTGGTCGGCGTGATCGGGAAAACAGATATTATCCGCACCCTTGTGCTGGACAAATAAACATTTGGTTGAGGATAATGGTATGCCAGAAAAATAACAGTGACAGAACTCCGTCAGACCTCATGATCAACAGGAAATCATTTCTTGCCCGTTGTCCCATTAAGATCGCTGCTGAAACGCTGCCAGCGGTTGCGGCCCCTGGTTTTGGCCTCGTACATGGCAATGTCTGCGTGCCTGAGCATGGTCTCGGCGTCCTGGCAATCATCAGGGAATACGGAAATACCAATACTGGCGCCGATGGAACAGACATGCCCGTCAGCCTCAATTGGTTCGTTGAGTGTTTCAATGGCCTTTTCCGCTACCAGTTCAGCACCCTCGACCGTGGAGGAACTCTCCAGCAGGATAACAAATTCATCACCACCAAGCCGGCAGACGGAATCAGAGGTACGAAGGATTCGTGTCAGGCGTTGGGCGACCTTGGCCAGCACAATATCACCTGTGCCATGGCCGTAAGTGTCGTTGATCGGCTTGAAGCGGTCCAGATCGACAAAGAGCAGGCAGAGAAGTCTTTTATGACGCTTTGCCAGTGATATTGCCTGCGGCAGCCGTTTGCGCAGATAGTTACGGTTGGGCAGGTTGGTGAGTGAATCATGGTTTGCCATGTAGCGGATGAGCTCGGCCGCCTGCTGTCGTTCGGTAACATCCTGGAAGACAATCACGCCACCGGCGATTCGGGACCCCTGAAATATGGGGGTAGCCCTGAAATCGGCCGGAAAGCTGGTCCCGTCTTTGCGCAACATGCGGACTTCATCAAAATGGCTGGAGCCGGTCAGGCTTTCATCAAGGAAAAAGGGGCAGCAATCCAGGTCAAATTCATCGCTGCCCGGCATAGATATCCTGATCACGGTGTCATAGGGAAGACCGGTTATCGAATCCTGATCCTCATAGCCGAGCATGGCAAGACCAGCGGGATTGATATAGGAGATAATTCTGTTCTCATCAACCCCGCAGATACCGTTGGCGGCGGCATCAAGAATCATTTCATATTGCCGGGAAAGAAGTTCAAGCTCCTGGGTTGCCCGGTGGGAACCAAGAATATAGCGGATACGGTTTTTCAACACCGACCAGTGGATAGGTTTGCGGATATAGTCCACGGCTCCGGCCTGGAAAGACCGGTCGACAAATGTTTCATTGTCCAGAGCTGTTATCATCAGGATAGGTGGCGCCTTGGCCAGGGATGAGGTAATGGACTGGCAGATAGCCGGTCCGTCCGCACCCGGCATGGCAATATCCATGATAATCATGTCAAAATATCCGGTTGCGAGCTTATGCAGCGCCTGTTGCCCATTTGCAGCCTCTTCAACCTTGTAGCCTTCACCTTCCAGGAATTGCCGGAGCAGAAGACGGATGACCTCGTCATCGTCAACAACGAGGATTACGGGAACGGTATCATGGAAAAAAGTAGTCGCCACTACGTGTGCAAGCTCCGTAAAATAGTAAAGATGCCATCATGCAGCTTTTAAAAAAAAGAGTGCTGCCCCATTGATGGATGGACATGCCGAAAAAAGACTGTTCATAATAGTGATAACTTCTTAAAAAGTCTGATTAATTCTTAAAGATGGCTAAGTAAAAACACAGATATGCAGGTAAGCGGAGCGAAGCGTAGACTCAGAGGAGTAGTGTTCCGGGGCGGGTCTCAACTATACATGTAGTATGCCCACGAATCGCCCCGGGACACTCGACGCAGTAGATCGAAGTTTTTACGACGCCATCAATAGTATAATGCAGGATCACGAATGCTTTATCAAGTTTTTTACCTCCGCCCGCATCAGGAACTGATGATTTGTGTCTGGAATATTTTCCTGGCCTCAGGTTGAGGAGTGACTATTGCCTGTGCCCCGGCGGCTCAGCTCTTCCCGCAATCGCTCGGCCGCCCGTCCGATTTCACGCAAAAGAGGTTCGGCCTGGGTTATGTTATGGCTGCGTCCCATCTCTTCCAAATGCCTGCAAAGACCTGAGAGCTCCTCTGCTCCGAACTGACTTGAGCTTCCCTTCAGGGTGTGTGCGGCCCGGGCAATGGCATCCGCATCCCTGGCCTGCACCGCCCGGCTTATATCGGCAAAACGACTGCTCAATGTCTGGAGAAAAACAGCAATGACCGGGCCGAGGTTTCCGATATTATTCCCCAGTTTTTCCAGTGTTTCCGGGTTAATGATCATACCAGGCGCATCAGTGTCGTCGTTTTCCCGGTCAATAACGTGTCGTCCCTGGATATGGACCTGCAAATCCGGAAGTTGTCTGCCTATTACCTGTTTGAGCTCATCAAAATTTAACGGTTTCAGGAGATAATCTTTCATGCCGGAGTCCTGGCATCGCTGCCTGGTATCCATGGTCGCATCAGCGGTCAGGGCAATGATGGGAGGAATGGGCCTGTTGCTGTCAGCAGCATTTGCCAGAATTTTTTCAGTGGCCTCAAAGCCGTCGACCACCGGCATCTGACAGTCCATGAAAATACAGTCAAAATCCCGGGTCATGCAGTAATCAATGGCCTGGCGTCCATCTTCAGCCTCGACGATGCCTGCGCCGGCCCTTTGCAGGCTTTCCCGTAATACCATTCTATTGGTCGGTTCATCATCCACTATAAGAATCGTATAGGAGCAGCCGGAGCCAGCCTGGTCTGTCGTTTTTTCATCGCCATCCAAACAGCGGCCAGTATCCTGGCTGTCGGTTTTGGCAGCAGCAACGGGTAATCGCAACTGGAACCAGAAGGTACTCCCCTCCCCCGGTACCGAGTTGAGGCCAAGGGCGCCATCCATCAACTCAATGAGTTTGGCACAGATGGACAACCCAAGACCAGTGCCGCCGTGACGTAATTTTGCCGGTCCGTCAAGCTGGGTAAAGGGTTGGAACAGCTCGCCCTGTTTTTCCCTGATAATACCGGGGCCGGTATCCCGAACCTCAAAACGTATGGTATCGGTGTTAGCTGTCCTGTCGATTATGGTGACCTTGAGACTGACCTCGCCCCTGCTGGTAAACTTTATGGCATTGCCCAGCAGATTAACAAGAATCTGCCGGATCCGATAACCGTCACCGATATAGGATGGCGCCAGCCGCTCATCGATATCGGCCTTCACCTGTAATTCCTTTTGCTCTCCGGACAGGGTATAGAGTTCCATGGTCTCGATCAGCATGTCGGTGAGATCAAAAGGAGCGAGGTCAAGGACCATCTTTTTTGCCTCAATCTTGCTGAAATCGAGCAGGCTGTTAATCAGGGTAAGGAGATTACGGGCCGAAGTGAGGATCAGTTCGGCAAAATGCTTCTGTCTGCTTTCAAGACCGGTTCCAAGCAGTAATTCACTCAGGCCGATAACCCCGTTCATGGGGGTGCGGATTTCATGGCTGATCATGGCCAGAAAATCCGACTTGGCCTTGTTGGCGCTGTCCGCATGGTTGGCCTTTTCACGCAATCGTTCATTTTCTTCCCGCAATCTGCGAATAATGGCTTCAAGCTCTGCGATCTGCTGCTCTGGAGTTGCTTCCTTGGGTGGCGTCATGGGCTGGAAAAAAGGCTCAACTGTTTGTATTTTTTCCTCTGTTTACGCTCCCTTACCGCCTGGGTCAGCAGCGAGGGGTCAATATCACCGAGGAATCTGGACGGTCTGCCCGATCCGAAACGTCCTTTTTTACGGTCGGTGGTTGCGTAACTGAGATATAGCCGGTGTCTTGCCCTGGTGATGCCGACAAAAAAAAGTCTGCGTTCTTCCTCGATATGGGCATTAAACTCATCCCGGCTCAACTGTTGCCGCGGTTGCAGCGGCAATATCCCCTCCTCGATGCCGCAGAGAAAGACAACGGGAAACTCGACCCCCTTGGCAGCGTGCAGGGTCATAAGCGTTACCGCTTCTCCGGGAGGTTCAGCACCAATGGAGAGGATGTTGTCCTGCAGGTAACGGCCAAATCCGGCAAGGGTGTCACCAAGGGATCCGGCCAGGCGGAAAAAACGCCGGATCTCGGGTTCTTCTTCGGAAAGCCGGTAATAGGGTAAAACCACGGACAGTGCCTGTGACACTCCTTTTTCTTTCGAGACATGTAAAATTTCATCCCGCAGGCTGGCAAGTCTTTTCCCCAACTCTTTGAGCCTCTCTTTCTCTTCGGCAAAGTCAATAAAATCCATAAGCGGATTTACAGCGCCAAGCAGTATCTCTTCCACATCCTGCAGGGTTTTTCTGCCAATACCCGGTTCCAGGGCAAGCAGGGAGAGGATGTCGCTGGGCAGGGCCATGTCTGCCGCGGCAAGGGTCCAGAGATACAACGGCCTGACAGGTTTTTTGAGATAAAAGGGTTCAAGACCCACCCGGCGAAAGGGTATACCGTGTTTGAACAGGGCCTCACCAATGATGTCGGCCTGTTGGCCGGTCCGATAGAGCACGCCGATATCGCCAAGGGAGAAAATATCCTGTTCACCCTCGGCAAGTTGATCGATTTCCCGGTGGGAAGTGCCGCCCACCATCTGTTCAATCATTCGGACGATATAATTTGCCTCATCGCGCTCAGAGCGACACGGGGTAAGGACAATGCGGCCGGGCCTGGAAGAGTGGGCAACGGTTTTTGTCTTTGTGGCGCCGGATTTGTTGACCGAGATCACCTGGGATGCTGCCGCCACAATGGAGGCATCGCATCGATAGTTGATATCCAGGGTATGGACCTCCGGGCGCATTTCATCCATAAAGGTGAAAAACCAGCGGGGATCAGCGCCGCGAAAGCCATATATTGCCTGGTCCGGATCGCCTATGGCAAAGATCGAGGAAGTTCGGGCCAACTCATGCACCAGTTGATACTGGCTGGCGTTCAGGTCCTGAAATTCATCGATGTACAGGTATCTGGTCTGGTCACGCATTAGTGCCGCCTGGGGGGAATCCCCTGTCAGCAGGGCCAGCCCGCAGGGAATAATGGCCTCAAGATCAATATAGTGGCGGCTGTCAATCATCTCGCTGTATTTCCTGGCCCAGGTGACGGCTTCACGGGAAACAGCGTGTAGATTACCGGGATTTGCCAACATTTCAGAAAGTTGAGCGGAGATGGTGACAAGCGTTGATCCGGACCGGTCGGGAA
>JALVAI010000143.1 GCA_027011235.1 Desulfobulbaceae bacterium | reverse complement strand
CAAGAGGAGCATACGCATTTCCGGCCCAACGACCTGCAGCTCCGGGTCTTGTTTGCGCAGAAAATGGAGACAGAACCCATGCAGGGTGTTGATAAAGACGGATTGATGGGAGATGCCGGGAACCTGGCGCACCCGGTCCCTGATTTCGCTGGCAGCCTTGTTGGTGAAGGTGAAGACCGTGGCCGGGCCAGGATTGGCGGTCATCTGGCGGCAGAGGCGGGCAACCAGGGTATGGGTTTTGCCGGTACCGGGTCCGGCCTGGACAAGAATATGTTGTGCTTGACTCTCAACCACGGCCTGTTGGCCGGGATTAAGTGATTGTCTTGTTACTGCTGCCGCCTCTTTTTTTTTTGCCGGTCTTCCTGTTTGCGGGCTGATCCTGCTTTTTTTCCGCTTTTTTCGGCGTACCGGGGTGCCAAACAGGTCAAGCTGGCCGGCCAGCCGACCGAGTTCATCCTCGTCAAACAAACGAATAACCCCGAACTGGCCATCGTAACCGGGCCGGCGTATGACCCGGCCCTGCCGCATTCTGGAAACTGCCTCGGCCAGCAGGGCAGATCCCTGGGCTTTAATATCCCCTATCGGAACATCAAGAAGAAGATTAAATTCAGAAGAGAACGTATTGATTGCACGCGAATAACTTCGCAGCACTGTTTTTGAACCAGACCCCACTCCGAGCAGCTCGCCAAGAACTTCGGGCAGAGGAATAAGACTGAAGACCGCAGGCGCATTTTTTTTGTATTTGGGCTTTGAGCGATCGGCAAGGTCCATTACCCGGTGCAACACACCCACTGTGACCGGCCGGCCGCAGACCGGACATATACCCCTGTTGCGCATGGTTTCATCCGGTTCCAGGCATACCTGACACTTTCGATGACCATCGCAATGGTACTTTCCCTCTTCAGGATAGAATTCAATGGTACCTGTAAAAACCCTGTTGCCCTCACGGTCAACTGGATTTTGCAGTGCCTGCTTAAGGGCATCAAAGCTTAACTCGGTTGCCAGGATATTGGCCTCGCGGCCAAGTTTGGCTGGGGAATGACAATCGGAATTGGAGATGAGGGTAAAGCGGTCAAGGGCGGAGACACACCTGTTCATGTCCGGGTCAGAGGAGAGCCCGGTTTCCAGGGCAAATATCTCGCCACTCAAATCACCAAAGCACTCCTCAATGGCGTCAAAGCCGGACTTGGAACCAAAGAGCGAAAACCACGGAGTCCAGATATGGGCGGGAACAAAGAAACCATCGGGCGCCGCATCCCTGGCTATTGCCAGCAGATCATAGGCATCAAGACCGAGTATGGGCCTGCCGTCCGACTCCAGGTTGCCGATGGCTGCAAGTTTTCTGTTGATCCGGCGGACCGAATCAAAATCGGGCGCATATAAAATATTGTGAATCTTCCTGACCTTGCCATCTTTTTTGTAAATCGAGCTGATTTCAGCGCTGAGGACAAACCGTATATCGGCCAGGGCAAGATTAGCCGGATCGATACCCGGCGGCAGGTGCAGGGCTATTTCATCATTTTTCCAGGAACGCAGTTTGAAAAGTCCAGGCTCGGCAGGCTCAAGATTGTCACCAAGATGCTGCAGCCAGCCCGGATGGGTGAAATCACCGGTGGCAAGGACCCGGATACCCTTGATGGCGGCCCAGGCGGCAAGCCCGGGCAGACGGCTGGCCTTGCTCGTTGCCCTTGAGTAGCAGGAATGGATATGGAGATCAGCTATGTAGCGCATGGTTGCCGCCCATAGAGGTGCTGGGCCCGGATATAGGAAAAAACAGCCTTGTCCAGTCCCTGAGGCCGCCTGCCCGACTGCAGTTGCCTGCGCACCATGGACGAGGAGACCGGGCTTGAAAAACCGGCAAGGTAGTGTATTGAAGCCCCCCTGTCAGCCCGCAAAAATGTTGATCCCGATTCGGCAGCCGGCATGAAATCACCGGGAAGCCTGCGGATGGCATCCATGCACTGCCTGTCGCTGATGCCTGCGCGGGAGATTACAATCAAATCGGCATGGGCAAAAATTTCATCATATCGATACCACTGATGCAGCTCAAGCAGAGAATCCGCCCCCATGAGAAAGGACAGCTTGCAACCGGTGTATTCCCTGTGCAGGGCGCGCAAACTGTCCACGGTGTAGGAAGGACCACTACGTCTGGATTCCAGGGTGGACACAGACATGGATGTTTCAGCATTCAGGGCAATTTTCAGCATGGCGACCCGATGCGCAAAAGGGGCCATACCACTGCCCTTATGAGGGGGCCTGGCAGCGGGCAGAAAGAGAATCTGTTGCACCAGTTCAGCCGCCAGAACAAATCGGGCCAGGCTGACATGACCCTCATGCACAGGATCAAATGTTCCCCCGAAGATACCGATTGCTTGATCTTTTTCATTCACAAGATCACATGGTCAAGAAAAATCCGCCGGTCAGGCGGGCCGGGTTTTTCTCAGGCCCGGACCTCGCCATTGCCATAGACGATAAATTTTCTTGTGGTCAGCTCTTCCAGGCCCATGGGACCATAGGCGTGCAGTTTTGTGGTCGAGATACCGATTTCAGCACCCAGGCCGAATTGACCGCCGTCATTGAAACGGGTCGAGGCATTGATCATAACCGCTGAGGCGTCCACCTCCCGCAGGAAACGCTGGCTGCGCGGATAGGAGTTGGTGATAATGGTTTCGCTGTGATTTGAGCCGTACCTGTCAATATAGGCGATGGCCTCATCCAGGGAATCAACCACCCGAACAGCCAAAATCAGGTCCAGAAACTCCTTGCCCCAGTCCGATTCGTTGGCAGGGGTCATGGTCGGAACCAGGGAACAACTGCGCGGACAACCCCGGAGCTCAACCCCTTTTTCGGTCAGCCGCCTGGCGACCACGGGCAAAAAGGCGGCGGCAATATCGCGATGGACAAGCAATCCTTCCAGGGCATTGCAGACACCGGGCCGCTGGGTCTTTGCATTGTCGATAATTTCCACTGCCATATCAATGTCGGCATCCCGGTCAACAAACGCGTTGCATACCCCCTTGTAATGTTTGAGGACAGGAATCCGCGATGTTTTGGTAACAAAACGAATCAACCCTTCCCCACCCCTTGGGATAACCACATCAAGGTAATCCTCAAGATCAAGCATACAGGTGACCGCCTCCCTATCCACAGTGGGAATTACCTGCACCACCGCGGGATCAATGCCGGCATCCTCAAGGCCGCGTTTCAAGACCTGTGCCAATGCCAGGTTGGAATGGATGGCCTCGGACCCGCCCCGCAGCATGACGCCGTTGCCCGCCTTGAGGCAGAGAGCGGCCGCATCAATGGTGACATTGGGTCTGGACTCGTAGATCATGCCGACAACACCCAGGGGAATGCGCATCCTGCCAACGGTGATGCCGCTGGGCCTTCGTTTCAT
>JALVAI010000142.1 GCA_027011235.1 Desulfobulbaceae bacterium | reverse complement strand
GAAAAGACACCGTCCGGTCGGATGCTGGAACTGTACAGCCACGCTTTTTGCGCAGTTGAGCTGAACTATACCTGGTACCAGATGGCGCGGACCGAGGTCATGGACCGGATGCTGGCGCGGCTGGAACAGGCAGGGAGAAAAAATTTTTTCTTTACCGCCAAGCTGACCCGAACCATGACCCATGAGATCAGCGACAACTGGCCGGAACACGCAAGGGCGTATGTTCAGGGTATCATGCCGCTGCTGGCTGCCGGACGACTGCTGGCCGTGCTCATTCAATTTCCGACCTCCTTTCACCGGACCAGGGATAACCGGCAGTACCTGGCACGACTCCTTGACAGTCTGCACGAGTTGCCCCTGGCCGTGGAATTTCGTCATCGCTCCTGGGCCGTGGATACGGTATTTGCAGGGTTGCGGGAACGCGAGGTCACCCTGGTGGCGGTTGACACCCCTGCCCTGGCAAATATTTTTCCTTCCCTTGATACCGTGACCTCATCCTCTCTGTTCTACCTGCGCCTGCATGGCCGCAACCGCAGAGGCTGGTTTTCCGGCTCCATGCGCAAACAGTTTGATTACAGCTACAGCGAGCAGGAACTGCGTGAGTGGACAGAGGAAAAAATAGTGGCCATGGCCAGGCAGTGCCGCCGGGGCGTACTTTTTTTCAATAACCATGTTGCCGGCCAGGCCGTGGACAATGCCCGCGCCATGACCCGCCTTCTGCAGCAATCCAGGTAGTCTCTTCTTTCATATGCATTATTCCCTTCTTGTCCATCGCTCTTCCTTATACGGCAACTTTACATTACTTGTACATTTATGCGAGAACGAACAATAATCCACCTGAACATTGTTGATTTCAGCGTGGCCGTGGAGCGCCTGCAAGACCGCAGCCTGCTGGACAGGCCCCTGATTATTGCACCGCAGGCTGCCAGGGCCAGGGTATATGACATGAGCGAAGAGGCCTACCAGGACGGCGTACGCAAAGGTATGTCGCTTGCCCTTGCCCGCAAACGGTGCCGCAAGGCGCACGTTTTACCGCCCAGGCCGGAACTGTATGAAAAGGCCATCCAGGGCTGCGTCCGCCGGGTGCTTCCCTTCAGTCCCCTGGTGGAACGTGCCCATGGCCAGGGCCATCTTTATCTGGACGTGACCGGCAGCCACCGGCTTTTCGGACCGCCGCCCGATATCGGCTGGCGCATCCGCAAAACCCTGCGCAACGACCTGGGACTTGACCCCATCTGGTCGATCGGCCCCAATAAACTGATTGCCAAGGTGGGCAGCCGTATTGTCAAACCCTGCGGTGAATATATTGTTGCCCAGGGTGAGGAACGCGCATTTCTTGCCCCCCTGCCCCTTTCCCTGCTACCGACCCTGAAACCCCACCAGTACAGTCGACTACGGGCGGTCGGCCTTGCGCGGATTGGCCAGGCAGCAGCCCTGTCCCGGCAGGAGTTGAGCGTTGTCTGCGGCAGACGGGACGATACCCTGTACAACTCCCTGCACGGCATTGACCCGACTCCGGTTCAGGCCCCGGCACGCAGTGGAAGGCGATTTTTTTTTCAGCACTACCTGGCACAGGACAGCAACAGGGAAGAGATCATCCGTCCGGCGGTGTTGTTGCTGGCCGGGCAGGCAGGGTATGAACTGCGCAGGCAAAAACTCTCCTGCCGCAAGATCATAATCCGGCTCCTCTACAGTGATGGTGTGTCATGCGGGCGCCAGGCCGTAAAAAAGCTCCCTGTTTTTCTTGATCATGAGCTGGAACAGTTGGCAGTAACAGCGCTGTTTCGCTGCTGGCGGCGACGGGTGCGTGTCCGCAGCATTGGTCTCTGCTGCCGGGATATCTTTCCACAGGTACACCAACTTTCTCTTTTTAAGAGCATTAACCAAAATAATCGAAAAAGGAAAGAGTTGAACAGTACTATTGATAAAATACATGAACTATTTGGCAGGGAAAAACTCTACCGGGGATACATGCAATGATTGCCCTGGGGTTGCACTCCCATTACTCCCTGCTGCGGTCGCCGACCTCCTGTGATGCCCTGTGCAGGCGGGCACGGCAGCTCGGCTACAGAGCCATCGGACTTACCGATATCAACAACCTTTATGGCCTGTGGGACTTTGTGAATGGCTGCAACCGGTATGCAATCAGACCCATTATCGGGGCGGAACTGTGCAGCAATGGTGAGCGGGCCTTTTTCCTGGTGAAATCTTCAAGGGGATACACCAATCTCTGCCGGACAATCACGGGCATTCACCAGGACAACACCCCGCTTCACTCCCTGCCGGAGAAGCGGTTACAGGGGCTTGTCCTGTTGAGTGACCATAAAAAACTGCTGACCAGGTGGCAGGAGATGGAGCTGGACATCGGCGCTGCCATTATTGGTCGGCCGGACCAACAGGGTAGTGAGCTGCGCAACCACGCCCGCCTTCTGAATATTCCAGCCATGATTGTGGCCGACACCTATATCCTGACCCGGAACGAGAAAAGAACACTGCAGATTCTGCGGGCCATTGCCGGCAACTGTTCGTTGTCACGACTGCCGGCAGACCAGCAGATGAATACAGGAAAACAACTGCTCAGCCCCGGGGAATACGAACAGAGATACCGAATCTGGCCGGAACTCCTCCGTAATACCCGTGCCATAGCCGAGCGGTGTGAGTTTCACGGACCCAAATTCGGCCTGGTCCTGCCACCCTACAAGAATCTTGGCAACCAGGATGCTGATCACCTACTCCGGCGGGCAGCCCTGGCCGGGGCAAGGCAGCGCTATGGATCGCCCCTGCCGAAAAAGGTAATGAAAAGGTTGAACCATGAATTGCAGATTATCGCTTCTATGGGATTTTCAAGCTACTTTCTTGTGGTGCGAGATATTGTCCGGCCCGTGTCCCGCACCTGCGGCCGCGGATCAGGGGCCGCCTCCCTGGTAGCTTACTGCCTCGCCATTACCAATGTCTGTCCCATTCGCCACAACCTCTACTT
>JALVAI010000141.1 GCA_027011235.1 Desulfobulbaceae bacterium | reverse complement strand
GACCAGCACTCCGGAGCCGCCGCTGTCGATCAACTCAATTATTTTCCTATATATTTCCATAAACCATTTCCATTACAATGGACCCCCCATCCGCAGCAAAGGCAGAGAGAACACCAACTTTCTTATGATAACCGCTCAGGCTCAACGTGCCCTCACCATCGATCCATGTCCACTTCCAGCAATAACAGGACGATAAAAATTTGCCTCTTGCCACAAGCTATGCCATAATTCCCGGACAAAGGCAAATTTCATCCCCTATCCAACCATGCAAACAAAGATTTCCCGTTACTTTCTTCAACTGCTCACCATCACTGTACTGCTGGCCGTCACCCTGATCGGTTCTCTGTGGTTTTGGGACACATACAAAGTCTACCTTCGAGACATCAGAGAAATACGCACCTCATCCCTTACGCAACAACGCCGGGAGATCAAGAAACAAGTGGAATTTGCCCTGAAATATATCTCCTATATGCAGCATAAGACAGCAAAGGATGTTCCCGTTGCTGAAAAGGAAAGAATCAAGTCCGAAATTCTCGACTGGCTCCAGCACTATCGGTGGGACAAAGATAACTGTAATTATATTTTTATCGGTACCTATGACGGGTTGTTGCTTGCGGGCCCACCGGAGGTTGTTGGAAAAAACATGCTGGGTGTCACCGATATTCATGGTGTTCATATCGTTCAAGAATTCATTCGTCTGGCCAAAAACGGCGGTGGATACCTTCAGTATGTCATGCCGAAATTCAAAGGCATGCGGCCCATCCCCAAGATCTCTTATATCGCCCCGGTCCCTGAATATTACTGGTTCATCGGTACCGGTCGTTATGTAGACGATATCAAAGCCATAATATCCACCCGTAAGCAGCAGTTAAGAGATGAATTTATCTCCCATGTTATTCAGATATGTCTCCTTCTCCTACTCCTCTCCACCGTAATCCTGACGATTATTTTTATCGTTTCGCGCAGGGTACAGAGTAACCTGGAACCGTTTGTCTCTTTTTTTCACAAGGCATCGTCAAAATTTGTCCAGATACAGGAAGACAAACTCAATTTTGACGAATTCCGGCTCCTGGCCGAAGATGCCAATGCAATGGTACAGGAACGGGACAAGATCCAGGCAATACTCCGCCGCCAGGAAGCGCTGCTCAATGCCCTGACAAAGGCTGGACATCAACTCCTCTCAGGAACTGAACTCGACCATGCGGTTATGGATGCGCTGGCCACCCTGGGCAGGGCCTGCAAGGTTGACAGGGTATACCTGTTTGAGGTTTTACATGAACAAAAAGGGGAAAAAACCGTTACACTCCGTTACGAATGGACAGACAGTGTCAGCAGCAGGCTGGGGGACCCTCGATTCCAGCATATCTCGCAAACACTGTTAACAAGTCACTGGAGAGACGAGCTCAAAAAAGGGAGGGCCGTACAGGCCGGACCAGACGATTTTTCAGGTGAAGCAGCACAACTTACACGTGAATATGGTGTAAAAACCATTCTCATGCTTCCGGTTCTTTATCGGGGGGCATTCTGGGGTATGCTTGGTTTTGATGACTGTAAAAGTTATAGACAATGGCCGGAAAACAGCATCCATTCCCTGCAAAACTTTGCCTCAACCCTCTGTACGACCATTATGCAGCGGCGGAGCGAACAGGAGGCGATACGAATACGCGACCAATGGGTAACCACCTTTAATTCCATCAAAGACGCCATTTTTCTTCTTGATACCGATAGTCGAATTGTTAATGCCAATGCCGAAGCCCTGCGCATTGCCGGAGTCGATAATCTTGCCGCGATCTCCGGACAAAATCTTCCCGATATTCTTCATGGTAAAGGGACAAGATTCAAGGCCTGTCTCGCCGAACTTACACTGAAGCAGGGTATACCGTTAAGTGATGAGGTCCATTCCTCCAAACTTGACAAATTCTTTTTTTCCTCCTCTTTCCCCGTCTACCACCAGGAGGGAGAAATTGCCGGCGTTATCTATATCGCCCGCGATGTAACCCGGGAAAAAAATATGGAACAACAGCTTGTTCAGGCAAGAAAAATGGAGGCATTGGGAACACTTGCCGGAGGTATTGCCCATGATTTCAACAACATCCTGGCTGCAATCATGGGTTTTACCGAACTTGGCCTGGTCAAGATACAACAGAATGAGATCAAGAATCTTGGAGAGGATCTTGCCCAGATTTTGCAGGCAGGAAAAAGGGCAAAAGACCTGATAGCCCAGCTCCTGGCCTTCAGCCGCAGCCAGGAAAGCCGAAAGGCAATTATCAAGGGCAAACCGGTGTTGGAAGAAACCATTCACATGCTCCGGGCCTTTGTTCCCGCAAACATCGAGGTGGAAACAGACCTCTCTTCGGAAACCCGGAACATCTTTGCCGATCCCACTGCCCTGCATCAAGTGTTCCTGAATCTTGGTTCCAACGCCGCGCAGGCCATGAAACAAAAGGGTGGACGGCTGCTCATCACCCTTGAAGAAACCACCCTCAATCGGGAGCAGCGGCAACGTATTTCCGATCCGGCCGCATCCTATCTGCATATCGTCTTCAGGGACCAGGGGTGCGGGGTCGATCCCCGCATTGTAGACAAAATTTACGATCCTTTTTTCACAACCAAAGAGGTGGGGGAAGGAACAGGCATGGGCCTGGCTGCGGTCCATGGCATCATTGAAGATCATGACGGCTTTATTGAGCTGGAAAACCAACCCGGTTCCGGGGCCGCATTTCATCTTTATCTGCCCCAGACCACGGACACGAACACGCAGCGAATTGCATCGGTTCTTGATCAACAAAACCCGTCCGGACATACCTTCAACCTGGTCCTGATTGTCGATGACGAGGCCATGCTGTTGGCCATGTACAAAGACATGTTTTCTCTACTGGGTTGCGACACCCTGACCACAGCCAACCCGGACACGGCCCTTGATCTGTTGAAAAACAATCCAGAAATCGACCTGTTATGTGCCGATTACGACATGCCGGGGATGAA
>JALVAI010000140.1 GCA_027011235.1 Desulfobulbaceae bacterium | reverse complement strand
AGCAACCTTGTTTATGCGGATGGACAAAGAAGAGGGCTGCTGCTCTTTCCAGGGCAATAATCTTTGTTGCTGCTTCTTTAAATATTCCAACCGCTCTTTACCCATTTTCATACCGTTTCCCCGCCGCCACACAGTGATTCTCACCAATAACAGGGAAAAATCCTTGGAAATGTGCCATTTGGGAAAGGAAACAGGAAAGATGGAGGAGAATGAGAAAATATGACAATCAACAGGCGGCGGGGAGAGGGGCAGCCGCCTGTTGATCAAACCGGCCGGTGCTTCGTCCGGTTCGGGGCGAGGGTCAACCAGCCCTGTCGGCGGGAAAATCATATGTTTTGATGACAAATCGTCGGATTTGGAAAGTATCTTCCATGCCGTTTGTGGACGGCAACCGGGCATATCTATGATACTATCCGACTGCTTTCACAATATAAGTGTATAACAGCCAGGTCGTAACAGTAATGTATTTTCGCTGTCACTTGGTTGGACTTCGCTGCTGTCTGAAAAATACCCTGTATCTTATGAAAACAGCAAGGATCACAACGAGTTGTCAATCAATGATGTTTATGTAATGATGGATTCATTTCGTCATCGAATCCATCATTGTTTTGCCTTCTTTCTTGGAGGCAATTACTTCTTTTCAGCCTTTTTATCGGCTTTGGCCTTGTCCATGCAACCCTTCAGGTCTTCGATCTTGGTTGCCTTTTCAATACAGTTTCTCTGTGCGGTCAGGGCGTCCATCTGCGCTGGATTATTTTTCACCTGTTCCATCTTGGCGATGATGTCACCAAGTGATTTGGCCTGCTCGGCGGCAAAATCAGCGCCAAGGGCAGGGGCTGCGATAAAGGCACAGGCGATGGTCGCAAGAATTAATTTTTTCATTTCTTCCTCCAGTTAAAAGTAGATACATCTTAAATAAAAAAAAACAGATAACCAATACCTGCCATCTCTATAGCAGCTACCGTGCCATTTTGTTTTGTTCCTGTCTGCCAGTTGCAGGAAGGATTTTGGTAATGTGCATGAATATTATGTTTATCATGCTGAATTTTCGCCTTATTCTTTGGTAATTCTTTATTGATTTTCTTGCCCACTTCCAGTGCAGCAAAGTAATTGTCGGCTGCAACGAGATAGAATAAAGATTCCGGGCTGCACTGTTTTGTCTTTAAACGACTACAGATATTTTCTCTGTTTTTTTATCTTGTTGTATTAGCATAAAAAATATCTGTGGGGATAAAGAGACATGACCGATATGGTTGTAAGCAAATAACTGATTGTTTACTTGTAATTGTTATCCGAAAACATAATTATGATGGCGTCGTAAAAACTTCGATCTACTAGGTCGTGTGTCCTGTGGTGATTTGCTCCGACCATTTCACAGAATGGTGGTAACATTGAGATGCTTGCCGTCTTTCATGGTTGACTTTCCTCCCTCTATGTCCCACAGTGTAGTCATGCAGAGATTAAAGGGAATGTTCATGGGGTATTTGTTGTATGGTTGTGTCTTTTTTGTCTGGATAAATGGTCTTTGTCCATCAAGGCTGGTTGCGGCGACTGTTCATACCGATCTTTCGCAGCAGAATAATAGGAGTGTTGCTATGGCTGGAAAACCGAATCATTTGAGCAATGAGAAAAGCCCCTATCTGTTGCAGCATGCCTATAATCCTGTGGACTGGTATCCATGGGGGGACGAGGCTTTTGCCAGGGCAAGAAAGGAAGACAAGCCGATTTTTCTCTCCATTGGCTATTCCACTTGCCACTGGTGTCATGTCATGGCCCATGAGTCGTTTGAAAACAGGGAAATAGCGGCCCTGTTGAACAGATATTTCATCTGTGTCAAGATTGATCGCGAAGAGCGACCCGATGTGGACCAGATGTATATGGCCGCCACCATGGCCATGAACGGCTCCGGTGGCTGGCCCATGTCCGTTTTTCTCTTTCCCGATGGACGTCCGTTCTACGCCGCCACCTATATCCCTGCAAAGGGCATGCACGGCCGCCCCGGATTCCCGGAGATCATTGAAGCGGTTCACAGGGCCTGGCAGGGACGTCGGGATGAGTTGCAACAGGCGGCCGGCAGGTTGATCCGGTCCCTGCAGGAGCTGGGCCGGGCATCCGGTGCAGGGATCACTTCTGATATTGATGACCGTGCCTTTTCCGAACTGTCGGCCCAATATGATGCGGTGTACGGCGGATTTGGCGGAGCGCCGAAGTTTCCCAGGCCGGTGCTGTTTAACTTTCTTCTTTCCTATTACTGGAAAACAGGCAATAAACATGCGCTTGCCATGACAACCGCCACCTTGACGGCCATGGCCGCAGGCGGCATGTATGATCAGCTCGGAGGCGGTTTCCATCGTTATTCGGTTGACGGCCAGTGGCGAATACCCCATTTTGAAAAGATGCTCTATGATCAGGCCCAGCTCCTCAATTCCTACCTTGATGTTGCCCAGATTACCGGAGAGTCCCAATATGCGGCAGTGGCCCGTTCGATTGCCGGCTATGTGCTGCGTGATATGCAGGACCCGGACGGCGGTTTTTATTCAGCGGAAGATGCGGACAGTGTTGATCCGTATTCGCCGGGTCAACACGCAGAAGGAGCTTTTTACCTCTGGATGGAAAAGGACATCGTCACCACCCTTGGCGCAAAGGCGGCAAATATCTTTAACTTCTGCTATGGGGTCGAGTTTGACGGCAATGCCCTGCAGGACCCGCAGCAGGAGTTTAGCGGCCGCAATATACTCTATCGGGCAAGGTCCGATGAGGAAGCGGCCGCCCATTTTACGATGAATGTTTCGGAAATTAGAGCCTCGTTGGAAAAATCACGAAAGATTCTCCTTGCCCGGCGGGCCGCCAGGGTACGGCCGCATCGTGATGATAAGATCATTGCCGCCTGGAACGGTCTGATGATCGGGGCCCTTGCCAGGGCTGGTGCGATTCTGGATGGGCCGGAGATGATCGATGCCGCGGACAAGGCAGCGCAGTTTATTCGCGCCAATCTCTAT
>JALVAI010000139.1 GCA_027011235.1 Desulfobulbaceae bacterium | reverse complement strand
TAATATATATTATGCGACATTGTATATTTGTTCTTTGTACCGGCCTTATTTTGGCTGATTTTAATCACCCGCAAGCCTTGAGATTGCCGGCCTTTGATCTGGACTTTTTTCCGGGTTTGGGTTCTAATTCTCGTCCCCTTGATGCGATCCTGCGATTTAGCCGCGGGAATTTTTCTATCAGTTGCCTTTAAGGAGCGCTTACCCATGAATCGAAATATTTACCAGGAGCCCCTGGTCAGTCGATATACCAGCCCTGAAATGCAGGAACTGTTTTCCGAGCGTTTCAAATTCACCACCTGGCGGCGCTGCTGGGTTGCCCTGGCCGAGGCCCAGCATGAACTTGGCCTTGAACTGGTCACCCAGGAGATGGTTGATGAACTTAAAAAACACATAGACGACATTGATTTTGAAGTTGCGGCTGCAAAGGAAAAAGAAATACGCCATGATGTGATGGCCCATGTCTACGCCTATGGCCTTAAGTGTCCAAAGGCCGAGGCAATTATCCATCTTGGCGCCACCTCCCAGTTCGTGGTCTGTAATACGGATCTTATTATCCAGAAAAAGGCGCTTGCCCTGATTAAAAAGGCGCTTGTCAACGTGATAGCCAACCTGCATGCATTCTGCGATGCTTATAAGGATATGGCCACCCTGGGCTTCACCCATTACCAGCCGGCCCAGCCGACCACGGTCGGAAAGCGCAATACCTTGTATATCCAGGACTTATTGATGGACCTTGCCTATATTGAAAACCTGGAGCTGCAGGTTAAGGCCCGGGGAGCAAAGGGCACGGTCGGCACCCAGGCCACCTTTCTTGAGCTTTTTCACGGAGATCATGCCAAGGTGAGAGAACTTGACAGGCTAGTTTCCAAAAAACTGGGATTTGACCAGGTCTTTGCTGTAACCGGACAGACCTATCCAAGAAAACTTGACATGAAAACAGCTGAAACCCTGGCCGGAATCGCTGCCTCGGCCCATAAGTTTGCTGTTGACCTGCGCCTGCTCTCCAATCTCAAGGTCCAGGAAGAACCCTTTGCCAAAAAACAGGTTGGCAGCTCAGCCATGGCCTATAAACGAAACCCGATGCGCTCGGAGCGCATGACCGGCCTGGCCCGCAAACTCATGGGATTACCAGCAAATTTTGCTGCAACAGCTGCCAACCAGTGGTTTGAGCGCACCCTGGACGATTCGGCAATCCGGCGCATGGACATGGCCCAGGCCTTTCTTCTTGCAGACGCAATCCTGAAGTTATACGTCAACATAACAAGCGATATGGTTGTATATCCAAAACAAATTGAAAGGTATCTCAGAAATGAACTTCCGTTTATGGCCACGGAAAAGATCCTGATGGCCTGTGTCGAGCGTGGAAAAAGCCGCCAGGAGATGCATGAGATAATTCGTAAACACTCGGTTGCCGCCGGCCTTGCGGTCAAGGAACAGGGAAAGGAAAACGACCTGCTTGTCCGGTTGGCGGAAGACAGCAGTGTCCCCTTTACCCTGATTGAGCTTGAAGCCATGATCGGCAACTTTCAGGAATTTACCGGCCGCGCCAAAGAGCAGACCGTTGAATTTCTCAATGAAATTGTTGCACCAGTGCTTGAAAAGCATCAGGCCCTGATCGGCAACATTGATTCAACACTTAAAGTGTGATTGTTATCTCCCTGAAATTGAATGAAAGATGAGGTGTGTAAATATTTTTTCAGGGTAAGACCTGAACAGATAAGCCTGTTTCGCTTTCTCCTTGAGGGATATGATGGCCTGGCCACCCTGTCAACCCTGGATACCTGCACCGGGCTTGTGCAGACCCAGGTACCTGAGTCCAGGCTCGCTGAATTTATTCCCCTGATAGCCTCGATAAGCCCGCTATTGAAAAAGCCAAACTGATACTTTATTTCTTTTTTATAATTACCTGTTTTTTCGCTAAGATAAAAAGTAAATAATATGTAAAAAAATACAAGAGCGTCAAGTTTGTAGAAAAAATCCTCTTATGAACAAGCATGTTTTTATAAAAACCTTTGGCTGTCAGATGAACGAACGTGATTCCGAGATCATGGAGCAGCTTCTGATTGCTCATGGATATGCACCGGTTTTTTCAATGGAAGAGGCTGACCTTGTCCTGCTGAACACCTGTTCCATCCGGGCCAAGGCAGAACAAAAGGTTTTCAGCCTGCTTGGCCAGCTCAGAAAACAGAAGATCAGTAATCCGGATCTGTTGATCGGTGTTGCCGGATGCGTTGCCCAGCAGGAAGGAGAGGAAATTTTCAAACGCATGCCCCATGTTGACCTTGTTGTCGGCACCCAGCGATTTTACCAGTTGCCAGCCATGCTGGCCCGTCTTGAACAGGGTCTGTCAAAACGGGAAATATCCTGTGACCTTGATCCTTCCTTTACTATTCCGCCGTTGCAAAAATATTATCTCGGCCAGGAAGGTCAAGCCCCCTGCCCTGCTCCCACCGGCAAACCCCAGGCAGAATTTTCCAAATTTGTCACCATTATGCAGGGGTGCAACAACTTCTGCAGTTACTGCGTTGTTCCCCAAACCAGGGGCCGGGAAATCAGCCGTCCGGTCAAGGACATTGTTGAAGAGATTACCCTGCTGGTAGCCAGGGGCGCCAGGGAAATCACCCTTCTTGGCCAGAACGTCAACTCCTATGGCAGCACCAATCCGGTTGCCGATTCTGCTGTTGGCTTTGCCGATCTCCTGAAAATCGTCGCTGAAATACCTGGGATATGTCGACTTCGTTTTACTTCGTCAAATCCGCAGGATCTCTCTAAAGAGCTCATGCGATGCTTCAGGGATATAGACATCCTGTGCCCCCATTTTCACCTGCCTGCGCAAAGCGGCTCCAACCGCATCCTCAAGAAGATGGGCCGCAGGTACACCCGTGAGATTTACCTGAAAAAGGTTGACGAGCTTCGCTCCTGTTGTCCGGAAATAGCAATTTCAACCGATATTATTGTGGGATTTCCCGGAGAGAGAGACCTGGATTTTGACGAAACCATGGAC
>JALVAI010000138.1 GCA_027011235.1 Desulfobulbaceae bacterium | reverse complement strand
AAGGATTCTCTATCCCATTCCTTGATACGTTCAGCCAACATGGTTTTTACCTCATCAGGTTCTTCAATTGACGGTTTGGTTGTTTCTGTTTTCCTCCCTGACAAAACCCTTGAGCAGGTCCTCAACCATCCGGGCGTGGGAAAAAAGATGTTTGTAGCTGTGATCGTGGTCGGCCATGAAATTTTTGTGCTCAGTGCTACGTCATCCCCGCAGTCTTTTGAGCGGGGATCCAGTGTCTTTCAGAACGGTGATCGGTATTGAGAAGATATTAGCGGCTCCCTGGATTCCCATTAGTGTCGGTTTTTAAGGATATCGCTGGGGTTTTTGGCAGCCAGGATTTGTTTCGACCAGTCTGTAAGTTATTATTCATCAGCTTGTTTCAATCGTAATATAAACTCAGGGCTTGAGCAAGCGGTAACTCTTCAGCCATGCGACTGGATTTCTGTCCAAAAGGATTGCGAGATGACGGGGGCAGGTCATGTGAACGACGAAATAATGGATTCCCGACAAAAAGACCACGGGAATGACGGAATACTGGATTCCCGCCCAACAGATCGCGGGAATGACGAGGGAGGAGGACTGCGGGAATGACGAGGTGGGGGGAGACCACGGGAACGGCGAAACGGTACGTCACACCCGAGTGTTGTTATTGGGGTTCCGGGTAGGGGTTGGTCCCAGCATATACACTGGATTTCTGTCCAAAATGATCGCGAGATGACAGGGGCAGGTCATGTGAACGACGAACTAATGGATTCCCGACAAAAAAGACCACGGGAATGACGGAATACTGGATTCCCGTCCAACAGATTGCTGAAATGACGAGGTGGGTAGACCCGGGAATGACACGGCATCTTTCGTGTTAGTTCCCGAAAATATCGCTGAGATTGCCGGCGGTCAGTATTCGTTCCGACCAGTTCAGGAGTTGTTGGTCGTCGGCCTGATCGAACGGAGAGGGGGTACTGGTGAACGCTTGCAAACACCCATTAGTCAAGCATGACCCCTATTTTCTATTTTTATTATTATTGTTCAATTCCCGTCGGCAAAGACATCTTCCAGTGAGTCGACGATGGTGGCCCTCTCTGACCAAATCAATAACGATTCCTCGTCTGCCTGCTCAATGATTTTCACATACACTGAGGGGATAGGGCCAAATCCTATTTCCAGAATTATCCTTGTTGCCGTTCTTTCCCAAACAGGGGAGCCATCACGGTTCAATTCTTTTCGCCATTCTTTCACTCGTCCCGCAAGCATCTTTTTACCTCGGTTAAATCTACAATAGACGGCAAAGACGTATCCATACACCCATCTGTTAAAATAAAATTTACGTGGCTTTGTTGGGCTATTTTGCTCTAAGGCACTGGTAAACACTTACAGGCCTGAAATAAACGAAACGTTGTAGTTCCGGTGAATGGTTACATCGGCGGTTAAGATTTGCTCAGACCACAGTAAGATTTCTTCTTCATCGGCCTTGTTCCATGCGTGTGATGAAGTCCGGCGCAAGTGTGCCGAATTTGGCTTTCATCTGACGTGTTAAAAGTTGTCTTGCACCTTTTTGCACGCCTTTCTGCATGCCCTTCTGTATGCCTGCTTCTTCCCATTCCTTTGTCCATTCTTTGACACGTTCTGCTAACATGTTCTTTACCTCGCCAAGTTCTTCAATTGATGGATTGTGTGTTTCGGTTATCCGGTTCGGGAATAAGACCCGGCTGAACCAGACGGTAAAGTGGTGCGGGTATCCAATATTGTCCCGTTCGTAACCGTTCACCAGCACGCCGCGGAGTCTATGAGATCAGCTACGCTTTTCCCGGCATGGCGGAAGGTTACACAGGTATTTTGTTGCCGGGATACATTCTATCTGTATTTTCCCCAAGTCTATTATGTCTTCTCTATCGTTAGTGATGAGGAGGTAACGGGCTTCATCCGGGCTGTCGGCCAGTGGGAGGAAGGGGGCCAGTTCTCTTTTGGGGATTGTTTTTTCGCTGGTATCAGCGTACCAGACCTGGATGTACCGGGTGATATTCATTCCCTCTTTGACTACAAAGTCAATTTCGCCGCCGTTGGCATGGAAATACACTTCCTCGTGAAGGCGTCGCAGGTGGAGAAAAATGAGATTTTCCACCAACCATCCGGTGTCCCTGGAGAATGAAAATGCAATTCGATTACGCAAGCCGGTATCAATTGCATACGGTTTGAAGCCGGCCCGTTGCATGCTCTTCAGGGAAAAAGAAAATCTTCTCAGTTCAAAAAGCAGGTAGCTTTCAAGAATGGCTGAAACATAATTTTCTGTTTTGTCCTGGCTGATGGTAAAGTTTTTCTTCAACTTGTTGATGCTGGTCAGTCGGGCGGTATTGGAAAGGAGAAATACGGCAATATTGCGCAGATTCTGTATGTCCCGCACCTGATGCCTGGCGGCAATGTCCCGGTAGAGGATATCTTCAAAATAATTTTTCAGCAGGAGCTCTTTGTCGATATTCTCCTTTTTCAGGACAACCTCTGGGAATCCCCCGTATTGCAGGTAGTTGAGAAACATGGCGCGGAGATGGTCGCGATGGCGGACATAATCCAGAACGGTTGTAATCTCCATGTTGTTAAATGACAGGAATTCCTTGAAAGAGAGAGGAGATATTTCAAAAGAAATATGACGGCCTGTCAGCTTGCTGCCGATTTCCCGGCTGAGCATTGTCGCCGATGAACCGGTGATGAAAAATTTGATATCCTCGGTTTCGCTCCTGCCCCTGACCCAGCTCTCCCAACCCGGAATATTCTGTATTTCATCCAGGAACATCCAGCATTTTCCTTCCGGGTGGATATGTTCCCTGTATGTCCTGTATATTTGTTCAAGAAGCTCGATTGAATATTCGGTTGCCAGCAGCGGTTCTTCCAGGTTGAGTAGCAGGATACTGGCAGGGGCGGCATTGGTCGACAGCAGATGCTTGATGATCTGTGCCATGAGAGTTGATTTGCCGCAACGACGAACCCCCTGGAGGACGATTATTTCCTTGGAATTCAGTTGGCTGAGGCAGCGGCTGAGAACGTCCCGGGTGATGCCCGCTTCTATTTCACCGCTGGACCAGAAGCGGTTGCAGGCAGATAAAATGTGGAGGATGGTATTGGTGTTCATGTTGCACCGGTATATCGGTTGATTTTAAGCATTATACATCCGGTATGCCGGTTAGTCAAAAGGTCTTTGGCGAGGACCTTTTTGCTGGTATATTTTTTAAGGAATTCTCATGTGATAGCAGCAGGTTCAGGTCGTTATTACGTGGGGATTAGGCGTTCAGGTTTGTCAACCCAGAGGGCTGTTATCGGGGATAGGTATCGTGATGTTTTTTCAGTAAAACAGATCGCCACTTTTTTGCCAGCCGGCAATCTGAATATTTCCGGATTGATAACTATCATCACCACCGTAAATCAGTGTCGGAGATGTGCCTTTTTCTTGTGCAAGTTTAAGCCATTTTTTGAGACCAGCGGTTGATTCGATACTGAGTGTCTTGCCGGATTTAATTTCTATGGGGCGTAGCTTTCCGCCTTGCTCTTCGATTACATCCACTTCATTCCCGTTACTGTCCCGCCAGAAAAAAAGGCTGGGTCGTTCACCTTTGTTCATGCGTGATTTCAGTAATTCCGAGAGAATAAATGTTTCAAAAAGGGCTCCTCTCAAAGGGTGGTTTGTTATATGTTCCGGTGTTCTTATTCCGAGAAGCCACGAGGCGAGGCCCACATCATAGAAATACAGCTTGGGCATTTTGACGAGACGTTTTTTGAAATTTGCGTGGTGTGGCCGCAGAAGGAAGACAATATAGCTTGCCTCCATGACGGATATCCACGATTTTACGGTATTATGGGTTATCCCGCATTCAGATGCAAGGGCGGACAGGTTCAACAGTTGTCCGGTCCTGCCGGCACAGAGACGGATGAACCGTTGAAACGTTTCCAGGTTCTGAATTTGCAGAATTTGTCGTACATCTCGTTCAATATAGGTTGTCGTATATGCACTGAACCATATGTTTGGCGGGATATCCCGGTCATAGATTGGTGGATAGCTACCTTTGTAGAGGATGGTATCCACCTGCGTTGGCAAAAGATCAGTTTTTTTGAGTTCAGGCAGAGAAAACGGAAGCAGTTCGAGAAAAGCTGTTCTGCCGGCAAGCGACTGGGTTATTTTTGACAAAAGTCCGAATTGCTGGGAGTCGGTCAGGATATAGAGGCCCATCCGTCCGTCTGCATCAACTCGGGACTGGAGGTAGGAGAGAAGCTCCGGACAGCGTTGAATTTCGTCAAGGACCGCACCGTCAGGGAAACGATCCAGAAAAGATCGAGGATCATCTCTCGCAAAAAGGCGAATGTCCGGATCTTCCAGGCTGGCATATGGTTTGTCGGTAAATATGGCCCTGGCCAGTGTGGTTTTTCCTGACTGTCTCGGTCCTGTAATGGTGACAATGGGAAAACCACGCAGCATGGCATGGATGGTTTTTTCTGCATCACGTAAAATCATGATGTCATCATAATAATTTTATGTAAATTGTCAAAAAGTTTTACAGATAGCATGATGTGGGCGGGAATTCAGTGTTGTTGGTGACGGTGATCCATGGATGTGCCGCCATGAAATCTACGATGGATTCCCGCCCAACAGATTGCTGGAATGACGTGGGAGGAAGACTGCGGGATTAACGAAATAGTATGTCATCCCCGAGGTAGTATTCGGGGATCCAGGAGATGCATGGCCTCAAGATGCGCGTTGGATTTCCGATAAAAAAACCACGGAAATGACGGAATAATTGATTCTCGACAAAAAGACTACGGGAATGACGGAATACTGGATTCCCGCCCAACAGATCGCGGGAATGACGGGGTGGGTAGACCACGGGAATGACGAGATGGGTAGATCGCGGGAATGACGGAATAATGGATTCCAGCCCAACAGACTGCGGGAATGACGGGAGAGGAAGACTGCGGGAATGACGGAAGAATAGATTTCCACCATAAGTTCGAGGGAATAATGAGTTAATGGTAATTTACCGGAAGTGAAATTGTTTAGGAACTTCGGGAAGAAGCTGGGGTGATTGTGGATATTTCTGATAATGGGCAGATTCGTACATTGTCACGGAGCGGATAGCCTGTGTCGATGGGGGCAATGATCCATGCCTGTGCAATTTTCAGGTCTTTAAGACCATTCCAGAATCCCCTTGTTACATGTGGAGTGGTAGATGCCTTGAACGTAAAGGCCATCTTACGATTGCCCCGAATCAGGACCAGGTCCAGTTCCGTTCCCGCTGCTGTCCGATAGAAAAAAGGTTCCCAGTCCGGAAAGGCGGCGATTATGGTCTCCATGGCGAGAGTTTCCCAGGATGCACCGAAGTTCGGATGTCCCAGGAGGTCATCGAAGCTGTCAATTGCAAGCAGGGAATGGAGGATTCCCGTATCCCGCAGGTACACCTTTGGAGATTTGATTAATCGTTTTTTCAGGTTTGCCGCAAAGGGAGGTAGAATACGCAGCATGTATGTTTCTGCCAGCAGATCAATATATGAGCGCAAAGTGGTATGACTGACGCCAAGAGCGGAACCCAATTGAGAACTGTTGAGCAGTTGCCCCTGTGTATGAGCGCACATCTGCCAGACTCGTCGCAGAGTTGGGGCCGGAATTCGGAAACCAAGTTGTGGAATATCACGTTCGAGAAAAGTACGGATAAAGTTGTCACGCCATCTTCTACTGCTTCTGTCCGTGCGTGCCAGCAGGCTGTCCGGAAATCCCCCGCGCAGCCAGATGGTTTGGAGTGATATTGATTTTTCGGATTGTGTTATTTCAGGGTAGAGCAGAGGGGTGAGTTCGAGGTAGGCGATTCGGCCTGCCAGAGTTTCGGAACTCTGGCGGATAAGCTCCCTGGAGGCTGAGCCGAGAAGTAAAAATTGACCGTTTCCGCCCTGAACATCAATAATTGAACGCAGGACGGGAAAAATGTCCGGCAGTCGCTGCACCTCATCAAGACAGATGAGTTTATCGTGATGTTGAGCAAAAAATAATTCCGGCTCCTGGAGTTTTGCCAGATCGGTGGGCTTTTCCAGGTCAAGATAGAGAGCGGCGGGCTTGTCGGCAATGATTTTTTGTGCCAGAGTTGTCTTGCCGCATTGCCTGGGGCCAAGAACGGCTGTTGCAGGAAAATCAAAGAGACACTCCCGCAGTTCCGATTCGATATTTCTCCGGATATATTTTCCTTGCATATTGCAATCGTATCACACAATTTACAAGGATGCAATGAGGAGAGAGATTGATCCGTTATTGAGAAGTCTATACGGGCGGTAATGGGAACTTTTTCATCTCCTCTATGTTGTTGAAGGGCACAGAAGTGGTATTGATGATCAGGCAAGGCGATGATAGCGCTGATGGCATCCAAGTTGAGTTGAAGTGGTCATCAGAAGATCGTTTGCCCACTTTCCATGCCTTGCCGGTACTGGAATCATGTGTATGCTGATTCCTATCAGGTCTTTATTTCACCTCAATGATATTCATAATGGTGGGTGCGGCCGGGGTTTTTCCTGTCCAGAGAACTATCTCTTTTGCGTATTCACTCTCCTCATCCCCCTTATAGGCCGTGATGGTAAAGTAATAGCGCTTATTGTCCTGGAGACCGGTGAGCGTGAATTGGGTGACATTACCGACATCAACCGGTGAATCGCCCTCGTTGATTCCGGTTCCGTTGTATTCCGGTCCACCTTTATCACTGATCTTGTAATAAAGCCGGTAGCCATCAATCTGTTCCGGATTGGGAGTCCAGCGGAAATGGACGGAATTTTGTGAATCATTTATGGTTAAACTGACCTGTGCGGAAGCGGAATCTTCAGTTCCGTCATTGACTTTAAAGGTAAATGTATCACTGCCGGTTGTATTTTGATCAGGTGTGTAGGTAAATGCCCCGGAGGGATCAAGATTCAGGCTTCCTTTTTCGGGTTGAGAAACAACGATGAAGCTAAGAGAGTCACCGTCGGGATCGCTGCCGGTTAGATGACCATTGATGGCAGTGTTTACTGTTCCTGAAAAACTGGAAGTATGAGCCGTTGGCGGTTGATTATTTTGAGTGATAGTAACTGAAATTGTCCCGTTTCCGGAATTAACGGTACCATCATTGACCCTGAAGGTAAAAGAATCCGTCCCGGTGGCATTGGAGTTCGGCGTATAGGTAAAAGCACCGGTTTGGGCATTGGTGATTGTTGCCGTGCCAAGAGAACCATTTCCGACAATGGTATAGGTCAATGTGTCGTTGTCCGGGTCATTTGCCTGGAGCTGCCCGGAGACAGGAACATTTTTAGATGTTGCAAATGTACCGTCCGTTACCGTCGGCGGATGATTTACTGCGGTAATGGAAATGGATACGGTTGCCGGATTGGAATCGAGCTGGCCGTCATTGACCTTGAATGTGAAAGAATCCGTGCCGTCCTGGTTGCTGTTCGGGGTGTAAGTGAAACTGCCCGAACTGTTGATGGTGACACTGCCCTTTGACGGTGCTGATACGCGGCTGAATGTAAGGGGGGCGCCATCCGGATCTGATCCTTGCAGTTGTCCTGAAAAGGCTGCGTCGCCATCAACATCAATACTCAGGTTATCGGCCTGCGGTGGTTGATTTACTGCCGTAACTGTGATGGTTACCGTTGCCGGGGCCGAAGTTCCGTTGTCATCGTGGGCAGTAAAGGTGAAAGTATCCGTACCCGAAAAGTTTGATGCCGGAGTGTAGGAAAAATTGCCGGTGTCGGCTGTCAGATCCAGGTTGCCATGACCGACATTCTGCTGAACCTGGTAGGTAATGGAAAGGCCTGAATCATTTGAAGCGGTGACCGTGCCTGTAACGGTTGTATTTTCCTTAGTGGAAACAGTGCCGTTATCGGCAACCGGAGGATTGCCGGTTGATTGTTCAGTGGCTGTCCATTCAATTTCCTGGGAATACTCGCTCTCATTACCCTGGTCATCATAGGCGGTACAGACGAAATAATAGGTCGTTCCTGCGGTCAGGTTGAGGACACTGCCGTGGACTCTATTGTCGCCTCCGATTGCAGGATTACCCACATCGGTCACCATTGTATAAGTACCATGTGCTGTGCCGTAATGAATTTTATAACCGGCAAGCGTCGTCTCCGTATTGGGAATCCAGGAAAAAGAAACATCCTGGGCCCCTGCTGCAGTTGCAAAGAGAACAACAAAAAACAGGACGCAATATGGCATGAATGTCGAACATTTTTTTTCAAACATAACTTGGCCTATGGCTTCTCCGGATTCTGATGTGTGTTGTTGAGAAGCAACAGTTTGTAAATTAGAGGAAGGAGTTTTCTGATATCCTTATTCTCCGTCCCATTGATTTTCATCGTAGTCGTATTGCTTGCACCTGAACTGTCCGTAACGGTCAGGCTGACCGAATATTCACCAATAACGGTAAAGGTGTGAGTTACGGTTCTGCCAGAAGCAGTGCTGCCGTCACCAAAGTTCCATGCGTATCGGACAATGTTGTCTGTGTCTGAAGACGCGGTTGAAGTGGATCCGTTAAAATGGATGGTCAAGGGGACCGTCCCCGATTTTCTGTCTACAGTGATAGCAGCTGTAGGCTGACCTCTGGTGATTCCATCTCCTGAAACCAGGACAGGGATGGGTTTGCTGGTTACTTGGTGTGTTCCGTCCGAAACGGTGAGCGTGGCCTGGTAAGTGCCGGCATTGGTGTAGATATGTGTTGCCGATGGCGCACTGCCGCTATTGCTGTCGCCATCGCCGAAGTTCCATGAATAGGTCAGTGTGTCACCGTCCGGATCACTTGACCCTGAACCATCAAAGGTGACGGACAAGGGGCTGTCGCCAACTGTAGACGTCGCAGCGATAACTGCTATCGGAGGAGAATTGTCAGGTGCGCCGCCGGAAACAGTAATCGTATACTCTGTTGATGATGTATTGCCAGCATCATCGGTAACAGTCAGGGTGGCTGTAAACTCACCGGCACTGGTAAACTGGTGAGTGGTGCGTACTCCATCAGCAGTTGAGGAGCCATCGCCAAATTGCCAGTGATATTGTGTTATTGTTCCTGTAGAATTGTCGCCGTTAAATGTAACGTCAAGGGGTGCGGTCCCTGTTGAGGGGGTTGCCGAGATAACTGCGTTGAGTGAGGTTTCATCAGGAAAGGTAACGGTGAAAGGCGCGGAATGGGTGCTTTCTTCTCCTTCCGTGCAGAAACTGGTCATGGTAAAGGTGGCCTCACTGCCTGATACCTGAACATCGGGGCATATTATCGTGTTGCTACCTGTTTCGTCCGTTGTTTCACAAACCTGTTCCCCATTGTCATCGTAAAGACGGAATCCGGCAATGGTGCAGTTCAGTGTGGGTATGGTGGAAAATGTAATCTGCAGGTCGTGCCCGCCGCCGGCGGCAGCCAGCGATGTTAGCGGGGCCCAGAGCAGGCAAAGAAAAAAGAATGTAAAAAGGTGATATCGCATGGAGTCGTAATGTCTGTTATTTGAATAACGAGAATGAAATTCGTTTTTCGGTTTTTCCCAAGTTTTTATAAACGGCATTGCTGTCACCGGTAGTCTGTTCGGGCATCTTTCTCGATTAAGGAGTTTTTTGTTATCACGTAAAATGCAGAACCCGTGCCATGCTGCCACAGTTTCAATATCGTCGATATTTTATGTGTATATCTTGTGGTAATCGCGTCTTTTTTTTGATTGCTGGGGTGGAGGGGAGAATGAATGATTGAAGTAAACAGGGCCGTGGAATTACGAATTGAAATTGAGATAGGAGGTGATGGACGTCTCTGTGCAGAGAACCACGAGTCCAATATCACCTGTGAAAATGATAGCTATTGGAAGGAGACGAAGAAGAGTTGCCGAAAATGCAGTAAGTGTGATCCGTGGCCGGTGGCGTAAGGGCCAAAATTGGAATAACTGTGGAGGAATAAAGGGAATTTCTTTGAATTATCCGGAGTTACTTATATCCACGATAATGCCGTCTATATATTTTTTTATGTTATTGAGAAAATGTTCATCAATTGTGTTCAGGTTGTTGAGCAACAAAGAAGGGAAGGTTTTCAGGCGGTAAAGTAAATCCTCTTTTTGGAAGAGAAGTTTTTCCTTTGCCTGAGCAAGAATTTCATCCCACTGGATTTCCATATTTTGGTCGATAAGGCAGATGTCGAAAATATCCTTTGGGTTATCTCTGCCCATGACGGCGGTAATTTTGTTTGATAAAATGTTTAACGGGTTGTCCAATTTGTACCCGCCGTGATATTTAAAATCTCCAAATCGTTTGACCCGGTCATTGACGAAATCCACCTGGAGCCGGACGTTGTCTTTGGTTATCTGGATGCGAATAAAATCCTTGGAATCAACCTGTCTGTTCACTGTAAAGTGTCG
>JALVAI010000137.1 GCA_027011235.1 Desulfobulbaceae bacterium | reverse complement strand
ATTATGATTTTTTTATTTTATCACAAAGAATAAAGTTCCGCACCCATCACCATCCGAGATATTTACAAATAACCTGCCACCTGCCATGTCCAAAAAAAATATTCTGAACCTGACGACTTTTTTTCTATCCCTGTTTTTTTTGACTGTACCAGCTCCACACGCCGATGAGCTGGCGGACTGCATGGCCAGGGCCATGCGCACCGCCGCTGACAGCACGACCATTGGTGAATTACGCCTGCAGTGTGAAAAAGAGCTCCATGCCGGAATTTCTCCCGCAGGCACAACCCAGGAAAAGAAGCCCCTGCCCCTGGTCAGTGAACGCATCCATGCGGACAAGGAGCATGTCCTCCAGCCTTTTACAGTTATGGCGCATAAACCCAATTATATTTTATTTGCCGCCTATAACGGGAGCTCCTATAACGCAAAACCTTTTCAGGAACAGTTTGATGATCAAGGGTTGGATCTTGATGATACGGAAGCACAATTTCAGCTCAGTATCAAACTCCCCCTGCTGGTGAACCTGTTTAACGACAGCGCTGATATTTATGCCGCCTATACCAATCGTTCATTCTGGCAGGTCTACAACAGCAAGGAGTCCGCCCCGTTTCGGGAAACCAATCACGAACCCGAGGCATGGATCCAGTTTCATCCCCATTGGCAGCTGTTCGGGTTTACCAATGTCTGGAATTCATTTGGTATTGTTCATCAGTCAAACGGCCGGGGCGGCGAACTTTCCCGCAGCTGGAACCGTATATATGCCTGGTTGACCGTGGAACGCGGTGCCCTGGCCTTGAGCATCAAGCCTTGGGTCAGAATCCAGGAAGACGCCGAGGATGACGATAATCCGGACATTACCGATTATCTTGGCCACGGGGAATTTTATGCCTCCTACAAGTGGCGGCAACATGTCTTCAGCCTGATGTCCAGGAATAACCTGGAATCCGGCTTTGAACGGGGGGCGGTTGAGCTGAGCTGGAGTTTTCCCCTGCCGCACTGGCCTTACCTGAAGGGCTATATCCATTATTTCAACGGCTACGGTGAAAGTCTGATTGACTATAATCACCATTCAAACACCATTGGGATAGGTCTTTCGCTTACTGACTGGCTGTAGAGGGGATTGTGCGCCCGGAAGCAGGCCCCGGTCCGGGCGGCCTCACCCGCCTATACGTGACATGCGGCCATGGCAATCAGCGCCGTCTTCCTTCAACCTGTCGGCCATCTGGTGGCCCTTGGGTTTGTTGCGAATTGCGGTAAGCAGGGTTTCCCGAATATCGGCATCACTACAGCCGCCACGAATCACGCTTTTCAGGTCGGTTTCCTCATCATGGAGCAGGCAGGAACGCAGCCGCCCCTCGCTGGTCAGACGCAGCCGATTGCAGCGGTCACAGAAATGGTGACTGATGGGGCTGATGAATCCCAGTGAGCCCACGGCATCAGCGCCCAGCTTGAAAACCGATGCCGGGCCGTCGGCCTGCTGTTTCTCCTGAGGAATCAACTCCCCAAGAGTGCTGAACCGGGCCTTGATTTCATCGGTTGACATGTAGGTATCCCTGGTCCAGCGGGTGGAAGTGCCGATGGGCATAAACTCTATGAAGCGGACCTGCAGGGGCATCTTCCTGGAAAGCTCGGCAAAGGCGGGCAATTCATCATCATTGATATGCCGCATCACCACCATGTTGAGTTTGACAGGGGAAAAACCAACTGCCAGCGCGGTTTCAATTCCCCGCCAGACCCGTTCAAAGCAGTCGACCCCGGTAATGTCGGCAAAACGATCAGGCTGTAAGGTATCAAGACTGACATTGACTTTTGTCACCCCGGCGTCAAAAAGGCCCTGTCCATACCTTTCAAGAAGGACACCATTGGTGGTAATGCGCACATCATCAAGACCATCGATTTCGCCAAGCTGATGGATAAAATCCATAATATTGTTTCTGACCAGCGGCTCGCCGCCGGTCAGCCGCAGTTTGGAAATGCCCATTTCCACGGCAACCCGGACGATCCGAAGCAGCTCCTCATAGGTGAGCAGTTCTTCCCGGCCAAGTTTGACCAGGCAGCCCTTTTGTTCATCTTCAGTGACACAGTACATGCACTTCAGGTTGCAACGGTCGGTCAATGACAGCCGCAAATAGGAAATCGTGCGCGAAAACATGTCCATCGGCGCCGGATGGCCGTTGTTGCTATCCTTCATCGAGATACCCGGTTAATCTTGCAATATTATGATTTATTCGCTACAGACAGCTTTCATGCCTCTTGCCCCTGTCAATGAAGGCCCACTGTTACCACCAAATGACGCACATTGCAAGACAGGCCAATTTATATGCTCATCCTTGCCATAGAAAGTTCCTGTGATGATACCGCCGTCGCTGTTGTTTCGGCCCCGGACCAGGTACTCTCAAATATCATTTCCAGTCAATTCGAGGTCCATGCCCCCTTTGGCGGCATTGTGCCGGAGCTTGCCTCGCGGGCCCATATCGAGGCCATCAGGCCGTTGGTTGCGCAGGCGCTGGCGCGGGCAGAGGTCAGCCTGGATGATATTGACCTGATTGCCGCCACCCAGGGCCCGGGCCTGGTGGGATCGCTTCTGGTCGGCTTTACCTTTGCCAAGGCCCTGGCCCTGGTAAAAGGTCTCCCCTGCGTCGGGGTTGACCACATGGCCGGCCATCTGCTTTCCGCCCTTCTCCTGGATGATCCACCCTCGTTTCCCTACACGGCCCTGGTTGTTTCCGGCGGCAACACCAGCCTCTTTTGCGTAAAGGGGCATACCGACTTTACCCTCATGGGCCGGACCAGGGATGATGCCGCGGGCGAGGCCTTTGACAAGGTCGCAAAGCTCCTTGCCCTTGGATATCCGGGAGGACCGGCAGTCAGCGCCTCTGCCCACAAGGGTGACCCGGCAGCCTTTGCCTTTCCCCGGGCCTGGCTGGACAAGGACAGCCTTGATTTCAGTTTCAGCGGTCTCAAGACCTCGGTGGTCAACACGGTTCACCAGTTCAAACAACGGGAAGAACCGGTGCCGGTTGCCGATATCTGCGCCTCCTTTGAACAGGCGGTTATCGAGGTGCTGGTTGCAAAAACAGTTGCCGCGGCCCGCAGAAACGGCCACAGGAGTATTGTTCTCGGCGGCGGCGTTGCCTGTAACATACAATTGCGCAGGCAGCTCTTGCAGCAATGCCGGGACAACAATATCAGGCTGTTTGTCCCTGATCCTGTTTTCTGTACCGACAATGCGGCCATGATCGCCCTGGCCGGATATTATCGGTACAAACAGGGCAAGCTGCTGCTGCCCGATGATGATGCCTACTCACGCTCACCCCTCAATTAGGGATCCATGGACGCATATTCAACCAAAAATATCCTACGGCGGCAAAAGCTGGCGCCCCATAAAAAACTGGGCCAGAACTTCCTTGTCCATCGCCACACTGCTGAACGGATCGTCCAACTGGCCGATATCGACAAAAACGATATTGTCGCTGAAGTCGGCGTCGGCCTGGGCGCTTTGACCAGACCGCTTGCGCAGGCAGCAGGCAAGGTCATCGGCATCGAGGCCGACTCGGGCATTGTCCGCATGCATGAGGAACAAAAGGACCTGCCACAGAACGTGGATCTGCGCCACCAGGATATTTTGCAAACCGATTTTGAACAACTGGCCGCGGAATCAGGTGGAAGGATTATTTTTGTGGCCAATCTCCCCTACTCCATCTCCACCCCCTTTCTGTTTCGCCTCTTTGCCAATGCCCATCTCATGAGAAAAGGTGTCATTATGCTGCAAAAAGAGGTGGCGCATCGCCTGATGGCCAGGCCAGGCACCAGGGAATACGGGGTGCCAACTGTTTTGCTGGCAAGCTGCGCCGACATCAAGATGCTGATGCGGGTGAAGCCAGAGGAATTTCATCCCCGCCCCAAGGTTGACTCGGCCGTGGTGCGGTTGCGGTTCTTCCCTGTTCCTGAACGTGTTGAAAGACTTGACAGGTTTTGCCCAAACACGTTACGAAAGGTGGTTAACGCTGCCTTTGGTCAGCGCAGGAAAACCCTGCTCAACGCCCTGGCAGCCGGAAACTTTTTTCGGTCAAAAGAGCAGTTGAACAACATTCTCCTTTCCTGCAATATTTCGCCGACAATTCGGGCGGAACGACTTGAAATACAAGATTTTATCCGATTGGCCAATGTTCTGGAAAAACACGCCCCCACCATCGACTGAAATCCGGTTTTCCCGAATCAGACGCTGCAAAAACACTGGAAAAACGCCGTGAAATGGGACATCCGCCGCACGGCGAAATATTATTTTGTCCGCCTGAAACGTTTGCAGGGCTCACCCCATTCCCTGGCCATGGGGGCGGCCATTGGCGCCGCTGTCGGCATCACTCCGACCCTGCCGCTGCACACCATAATTATTATTGCCGTCACCATAGCATGCCGCGCCAATACCATTGCCGCGATCATCGCTGCCACTATTATCAGCAACCCCATGACCTTTTTCCTGCAGTACTGGCTGGCCTGGCGTATCGGTGACTGTTTTTTCCCCGGTCGGCTGAGCTGGAGCAGGCTGAAATCCATGCTTGACATGCTCATGCACCAGGGCATTGTCGACAGCCTGCACACCCTTAGTCAACTGGGACTGGATGCGGCCCTGGTTCTGCTCACCGGCGGTCTGGTCCTTGCAGTACCCACTGCCGTGATTACCTATTGTCTCAGCTATCGTTTTTTTGAAAAAATCAGGCAGAAACGCAAGGAAAAACACTTGCTGAATAATCGTTAATCAAGGGGCTACGGAATAATATTTACCCCTTGGCCAAACAGACGAACCAAATTGTCAATATCTTGCCACCACCTCTGCTCCGACCATGCAAAACTTTGTCTTTCACAACCCGACAAAAATAATTTTCGGGAAAAATACCATTGCCGCAATCGGCAGTGAAACTGCCCGGCTGGGTAAGCGGGCCCTGCTGGTGTACGGAAAAACAAGCTGTAAAAAATCAGGAAGTTACGACCAGGTTACCCGCGCTCTTGCCGAGGCCGGGGTCGCGGTCATCGAACACGGCGGCGTGCGCTCCAATCCAACCCTGGACCATGTCCGTTCCGGTATCAAAAAGGCCAGGAAACATGGCTGTGACGTCATTGTCGCCCTTGGCGGCGGGTCGGTCATTGACAGCGCCAAGGCGATCAGCGCCGGGGCTGTTGTCGACCATGACGTCTGGAAGTTTTTTACCGGCAAAAAAAGCATAAAAAAAAACCTGCCCCTGACCACGGTGCTGACCATTGCCGCCGCCGGGTCGGAAATGAACTCGGGCATGGTCATCACCAATGAACAAACCAGAGAGAAATTCGGCTTTGGCAACAAACGGCTCTTTCCCAGGGTTTCTATTCTCGATCCGGAAATAACCTTTACCGTGCCGGCCGATTATACCGCCTATGGAGCGGTCGATGCCATTTCCCATGTTCTGGAATTTTACATGACCACCCGGGACCCGGCCACTCCGGTCCAGGACCGGTTGATGGAAGGACTGATCGAAAACAGCATGGACGCCTGCAACCGCTGTCTGCAAACGCCTGATGATTATAATGCCAGGGCGGATATGATGTGGACCGCCACCCTGGCATTAAATGGACTCACCGCCGCCGGACTGGGCCGGGTCGGCTTTCCCATGCATATGATCGAGCATTCCCTGAGCGCCCTGTATGATATTCCCCATGGGGCAGGCCTCTCCATTATCATTCCCGGCTGGCTGGCCTGGTTTTCCGGCCACAGTCCCGGGCGCGTGGCCCAACTCGGCAAACGGGTATTTGGCGATTCCATTGCAGAGTTGCAGACCGAAGAGCAGCAGGCCCTGGCAACCTGTACGGCCCTGAAAAAATGGTTCGACTCGGTCCATAGTCCAACCTCGTTATCGGCTGTCTCCATTCCTGCAACCGATATTCCGGCAATAGCGGAAAACGCGCTCAGACTTGCCAGGGTCTGGCGTCTTTCAGACTACACCCGGGAAAGAATCGAAGAGATTTTACAGCGTTGCCTGTAACTACCGCCACCCGGTCCACCCGCCTGATGCAGGCTGCCCCCTGTCCATTTCATTGATTTCTCTGTATTAGCGATACCTTTTCATTCGAGTACTGTATCAACAGCACAAAACTCTTTATGTTTCCTGGATGAAGGTGGCCGGTTTACAGAAAAAAACAATGACAATTTTCCCTGCGTAGGGTAGTAAATATGGCATTATGTAATTGTGTCATTCCATTATTATTTCCGGTTTTCCATCTATGCTGCCAAATTCCTTCACCAGCGAATCTGTCTCCAGCCAATGGCTGAGCGATTTTGACAAATACCTGATTGGTGAAGGCACCCATGTCCGGGCCTACGAAAAATTAGGCGCCCACCTGGTTCAGATGCATGGAAAGGACGGGGTTTCCTTTGCAGTCTGGGCGCCCAATGCCCGCCAGGTCGCTCTGATAGGTGACTTCAACGGATGGGACCCCTCTGCCCATCCCATGCACTCTTCAGACAGTGGAATATGGACCCTGTTTATCCCTGGACTTCCTGAATATTCCGTCTATAAATACCATGTTACCACAGGTGACGGCCAATCATTCGACAAATCCGATCCCTATGGCTTTGCCATGGAACTGCGGCCGAGAACCGGTTCCGTGGTCGTCAACCTTGACGCCTACCAATGGCAGGATGAACAGTGGCTTGAAGAACGGGAACAACGCCAGGGGTTGAGCCGGCCTTTATCCATCTATGAAGTACACCTGGGGTCCTGGAAAAAAATTCCGGACGAGAAGTGGGGTGAGCGCTATCTTTCCTACCGTGAACTTGCCGACACCCTGATCCCCTATGTCCTGGAGATGGGGTATACCCATATCGAGATGCTACCCATAGCCGAGCATCCGTTTGACGGCTCCTGGGGATACCAGGTCCTGGGATTTTTTGCGCCGACCAGCCGCTTCGGAACCCCGGCTGACTGTATGTATTTTATCGACCAGTGCCACCAGCATGGACTTGGTGTCATTCTTGACTGGGTGCCCGCCCATTTTCCCAAGGATGAGGCCGGGCTCAACTGGTTCGACGGCACCCACCTGTATGCGCACGCCCATCCCAACCAGGGTGAACACCCTGACTGGGGCACCATGATTTTTAATTACGGTCGCAATGAAGTGCGGTCCTTCCTGCTGTCAAACGCCCTTTTCTGGCTGGATAAATATCATGTGGACGGCCTGCGGGTCGATGCGGTGGCCTCCATGCTCTATCTGGATTATTCCAGAAAAGACGGGGAATGGATTCCCAATAAATACGGCGGCCGGGAAAACCTTGATGCCATCTCCTTTCTTCGGAAAACCAATGAAGTCGTTCATGGGGCCTATCCGGGCATATTGACCATTGCCGAAGAATCGACCTCCTGGCCGATGGTGTCGCGTCCTACCTATGTGGGCGGCCTCGGCTTCAGCCTCAAGTGGAACATGGGCTGGATGCACGACACCTTAAGCTACATGCAAAAGGATCCTATCCATCGGCATTTTCATCACAACCAGCTCACCTTTGGCATGCTGTACGCCTTCCATGAAAATTTTGTTCTGCCCCTGTCCCATGACGAGGTCGTCCACGGCAAGGGGTCCATGCTGGGCAAGATGCCCGGAGATAAATGGCAGAAATTTGCCAACCTGCGGGCCTATTACGGATTCATGTGGTCGTATTGCGGGAAAAAACTCCTGTTCATGGGCAATGATTTCGGCCAATGGCAGGAGTGGAACCATGACCGGGGCCTGGAGTGGGAGGCGCTCAAGGACCCCATGCATGCCGGACTGAAGCGCTATGTTCGCGACTTAAACCTTGTCTATCGTGACGAGCCGGCCCTTTTTGAACAGGATTTCAGTTGGGATGGCTTTGACTGGATAGATGCAAACGATGCTGAAAATTCCGTACTCTCTTTTATGCGTTTTGCGACGGACAGGAATGATTTTCTCATCATCATCTGTAATTTCACCCCGGTTGTCCGCAATCATTATCGTGTGGGAGTACCTGTCGAGAGCGGGTTTACCATCCTTATCAATTCAGATCTGGAAATTTACGGCGGCAGCGGTGTCCACCCAGGAGGAGAGTTGTTCTCCACAGGGGAACCAGCCCATGGGTTGCCCTGTTCCCTTGAGTTGACACTGCCGCCACTGGCAACTATATTACTCAAACCCTCAAGCAAACAAAATATGTTGTAAACCATTTTCAAACGCAACCTCTACTTAAATTCTGCATTATGAAACTCAAATTGACAAAAAAAGCGATTATCCTGGCAGCCATTGGATTGATCATTTATGTCGCCTTGGCGTTGATCTATTCCAGCATCAAAAAACATCATCCCCTTAACGAGCATGAGGGTGTTGCGGCCAACAAACTGGTCAACATGGAAGAGTGGCAGCACCAGTCTCAGGAATACCAGCAACAGTTGGCCGCCCTGCAGGCGAAAAACGATGCCCTGCAAAAACAAATTCAACTCCTTGAACGTGAGAAAAACCAAATGCTTATCACCATGCCGTCCACGGAAGTCATGGACAGGCTCAAGGAAACTCTCAAGGAAAAGAAAATTCTCCAAAAAGAACTCCGGGATTGCCAGGGCCGGCTGCAAGGAAAAAAAGGCAAGGCCAGCACGCCTGAAGGTAAGCAGGACAAGGCTGTCAAACAACCGGCCAAACCGGTGGAAAAAAAAGTTAATGAGGCAGAGGTACGCATCCAGCAACTGATCGAAAGCCAAGACATTCTGGCTGCAAAATATCAAAAACTTCTGCAGCAGAATACCCTTGCCCAAAACAAACTTAACGAGCTCCTTGCTGAAAACAGCGCCCTGAAAGAGGAAAATCTCAAATTATCCACCGCTAATCAACAACTTAACCAGACCCTTGCCGCCATCGAAACAAAGAACAAGGATCTTGCCGGAACAGCCAAGGAACACATCACCGCCCTGAGCGAACAGGTAGAGAAGTGCAACTCCGAGCTGACCGCGGCAAACAAGGCCAACAAGGAATTGAAAGATGCCCTTGCCGACGCCCGGATGAAACTGGCCAGCGAGGCCAAAATCCAGCAGGAAAAAGACAATGAACTACAACGGCTCAGCGCCTTGGTTCAGCAACAGTCAACGCAACTTGGTGATCTGAAAGCCCGGCTAACAGATACCGTCTCCCAGCTGGCCCTGGCAAGGGAAAGCCTGAAAAAGGCGAACCTCAAAGCCGAGGCCATGCTTCGTTATGGACAGCAGAAAGACCAGCTGCTGGCACCGTCTGCCCGTCAGATCAGTGACCTGGAACAAAAGCTCAAGGAGAAAGAGACAGAACTGGCCCAAGCCAAAGAAGAGCTGGCTGCAATCAAAAAGGAACTGGCTGCACAACCTGATGTTGATGAGGCCCTGCAACAACAGTGTGCCAAGATCAAGCAGGAACTTGCTGACAAAACGGCCGCACTTGCGGAAAGCGAAAAGGTAGTCGTTGAACTACGCAGTCAACTTGCCCAACTGCAGGAAGAACAGAATAAAGAGCTGGCAGAGCGGCAGCAGATGGTCAGGGACCTGGCCTCGATGACCGAGTCAACAGAGGTTTTGAAAAATGAAATAGCCTCTCTCAAAGAGAAGCTGGAAAAGGCAAACGCCACCATCACCGATCTTACCGGTTCCCTTGAACAGACAAAAACCGACTTGGCCAAAACCAGAGAAGAACTGGCCAAGACCATTGCCGAGCGTGATGAACTGCAACAGAACCTGACTGCCAAGACCGAAGCGTTGGCCAAGGCCGAGGCAGAAATAAACCAACTGAAAAACGAACTGGATCAAACCTCCCAACAACTTGTTGCCGCCCAAAATGAATTAGCCTCCCTTAAAGAGCAGGAAACCGCGGTCCAGCAGAAATTTGCCGCCCTGCAGACAAATATCCAGGAAATTGAACCGCTCAAGACTGCATTGCAGGAAAAAGAAACTGCACTTGCTGAAGCTGAAAAGAAAATTACTGAATTACAGGCCCTGATTGACCAGAAAACAGCCGCAATGACGGATCTGCAAACCCAGCTTGAAACCTTACAGAATTCGGTATCGACACTCGAAGAAGAGAAAAAACAGTTAACAGCACAGGTAACGGAAACCCAGACAAAGCTGGGCGAACTGGAACCCCAGATTGCGACACTAAATGAAACTGTTGCCGCCCTTGAAAAGGCCAAGGCAGACCTGACCAGCCAGTTAGATGAGGCGCAGCAAAAACTTGTCGCCCAGGATGAACTGCAGAAACAGATTGAAACCCTGCAGGCCTCCCTCACCTCTCTCAAAGAGGAAAACGAAAAACTCACCAACCAGGTAAACGAGGCGCAGCAAAAACTTGTCGCCCAGGATGAACTGCAGAAACAGATTGAAACCCTGCAGGCC
>JALVAI010000136.1 GCA_027011235.1 Desulfobulbaceae bacterium | reverse complement strand
GGATAAACGCTCCCCCTCTGCCACAGGTTTACTGTGCAGTCCAAGTAGGAACAGGTTAAGAGCGAGGCTGGTGTTCATATTGTTTTTATTTAAACAGGATTACTAAAGAAAAAAATATATGTGACAAACATAGTAAAACGCAAGGGTATTTTGTCAAGTTAAAACCTGAATCCTGCACTTGTTCCTGTCTGGAAAATATCGTAACAGGAACAGATGCAAGGATGCGGATACGCGAAGCCGCGAGACGTAAAGTGAATTTCTCGCAGATATGCCTGCCTGTTCCCCAGGCAAGAAAAGCACAAAGCCTGACCAACGGATGTTCCTGTATCTCCATTTTAATACTGGATTGCTGCAGAATGCATATCCTACGTCATGCCTGGGGAAAAAGATTGACTTTCCCCTGGTATGGCTATATGAAATAATTTTTTTATAAAGAGATGCCGAAGATGCCGAATCAGAAGCAATAACTTTTTTCTGCCGGCATCCCAATCCATTTTTCTGACGGCTCAACTGCCCAATGCCAAATTTCTTCTCTTTTGCAAACGGATAAAAAAACAATATGGCCCGTATCAACCTTCGATCCATGCACATAAACCAAAGCGGCGTAATTACCGCCGTCAAGGTCGGCGGTGAACTGGGACGCCGCATCCGGGAAATGGGTCTTGTTCCCGGCACAACAATCACCGTCAAGCAACGCGCCCCCCTCAACGATCCTGTTGCCCTGAGGGTCATGGGCGGCACCCTGACCCTGCGTAACAACGAAGCCGACCATATCGAAGTTGAAGTTGAATAATCCTTTTCCTTATCCGGTATATTTTCTATTTTCCCCCTCCACCTTTCTCTTTTTTCCATCCCACCGATATCGCCTCTCAGGCGGGCTTTACCCGCAACCCAGGCCCGGAGCGGCTTCAAACGTGAAATTTAAAGCGTAAAAAGGATTCCTCGAAATATTTCAGTATGTCTGCGGACCTTTTTCCTCTGTTCCTCGAAGGTCTCACTTTGCCTGCCATCTGCATTCATGGCCTTTTCAGGCCTTTGGCGACGACCTTTATGACATATGCGGGCTAAGTGCAATTTCAGGTTTATTGATTTTTTTTTCCATCTGGTATATGAGATAGATAGAGGTGTTTTCAGATATGTAAATAATCCAAAAGGGTTAGGAATCGGGCATATTCCACCATCCATTACTGGATCCGGTTTTTTTATAAGCAATCACTGGAAAAGACGATACCCGTTAACAAGATCAAGGTGTCGATATTTTCATGAAAACATATTGAAATCAAGGCAATAGAGTGGCAGGTATAACGGAAATCATCAATCAACTTAACGATAATGCCATGGCAACGGTGGATATCCCGCTCAAGGAGGGAGAAGACCAACGGCTCAACTGTATCTTGAAAAAGGCCGATGCGCCGTCTTTCGACCTTGTCTTTGCCCCCCATGCCCTGGATGGGACAACCGTTGAAAACGCCGGCAATTGCCGTCTTATCGTTAAACATGCTGACAGCTCAATCAATCTCAATATCCGGATAGACACGGTCAAAAATGAGCGCACCCTCGAGTGTACCGCGCTGGAATCCATCAGTCCCGAGTCAATGCGTGAATATTTCCGGGTAATGATCTCCACGCCCATACGTGCCAGTTACCGGCCTGGTCCCCGGGAAACAAAAAGCAGGGCCTGGGAAATCTCAGGGACCACCATTGATCTCAGTGGCGGCGGTGTGCTCGCACTTTTTCCTGAAAAACCTGCCAATACAAACAGAATTCAGCTTGAGATAGACCTGCCCGGTCAACAGGCGCCTGTTCTCTGCCTGGCCAAGGTTGTCCGTACCTACAGATTACGCAAAAATCGTTTTCAAGTCGCCTTTAATATCACTGAAATTGAAGGAAAAGCACGGGACATCATTATTTCCTGCTGCCTGCAGGAACAGAGACGCCAGTTGCGTAACAAGGTCCGTGTTGAGTAAAATCCCCTTTCCTTGACCCATGGAACCTGTCCTGCCCACGACTCCGAGTCTCCGTGTTGACAGGATCAACCTGTACCAGGGCAACAGACAGCAACACTCGCCCTTCAGCCGGGGAAAGGTACTCCAGGGAACCATCACCGGCAAAACAGACAATCAGTTTGTCCTCGATGTTGAGGGCCAACAGTGGATTGCCGACTCAAAAGCGCCTTTACAGGTTGGACAACGCCTCAACCTCCAGGTTACCGGAACCCAACCCCGGGTGACGCTGCGTATTCTCACCGATCCCCTGACCGGTAAAATCGGAAAATCGCTCCATTTACTCACCAATGAGGCCAGGCTGCTGCCTGAAACATCATCCCTTGCCAGGCAACTTGGCGAAGAAAACCTCTCTCCAACATCACGAGACACCCTGAACTTTTATACCAATACAGCTGCATCACTGGCACCAGCATCCTCACAACTCAAAACCGCAGGCAACCAGCTGGCAGAACTGTTGTCCACCATTTTTACATCAGAATCAAAAATAAGTGATCAGGAAAATGCAACTGCCCTTTCCTCCTTCCTGGACACCCTGTCCCAGACCTTGCCGGGTCAGGACCTGGACCAGTTCCAGCTCCAATCTACACTGGAACAGCTCCGCAGCCTGGCCCAAAAAGGCTCCCTTAAAGAGACACTTGTTGAAGCTGACAACCCGGCTGCAAACAAACAGTTCCAATTGTTGCTGCAAACAATTACCGATCAGGGGACCGATACCGGCAGCAGACTGACACAAGCCCTTTTGGGCTTTTTCCCCGAAAACAGCGCAACCTCTCCCGGCTCCCTGTTGCTTGACCTGCTCTCTCTGACCGCACACCTCTTAAAAGGCGGGAACCAGGCCGGGCCGGAACATGCCAACGACCGGGACCTGAAACAGTTTATCACCCGTCTTGGCACCAATCTCGAAAGTCTTCTCGCTGCCGGCAAGAAAGAAGAGGCTGCAAAAACCCTGAAAAGCACACTGCTTGAAATCAGCCATAACCTTGCCGACAACAAACCCTTGCAACAACAGGCCGACCAACTAACATCCACCCTGGAACTCTTTCAACTTTTGCAGATTCGGCTGGCCGCTGAATCTGCCCTTGTCCTGCCCCTGCCTCTGCCCTTTCTAAACCAGGGGTTTCTGCTGGTTGAACCGGATCACCACCAGAGCGGACAGGAGCCGCAGGGAGATGAGAATGAAAAAAAATATTCGCTCCATCTCCAGCTCGAAGGTCTGGGTAATCTGCGGATTGAACTCCGGCAGCACAAGGCAGGCTTGCAAATCCGTTTTTTCTCCCAGGACAGCAAACGAACAAAATTTCTTGCCGACCATCGCCAGGAACTCGGCCATTGGTTGACAGCCGCGCCCCTGGCATCTGTACAATTTCTGACCGGGGCCGAGGAACCGGTAAAAGAGCTTCTCACCCACATGGCCGATGAAACAACCCAAATGGTGGATACCAGTGCCTGAGGAATGTATAACAACATGAGCAACGACGTGAACAAACCGCCCAAAACCCAAAAAGCTGTTGCCGTAAGCTATGATGAACAAAAGGCAACCGCCCCCCGGGTCCTGGCAAGCGGCTCGGGCCTTGTTGCTGAAACCATAATCCAGAGGGCGGAAGAGGCGGGCATCCATATCCGCAAAGACCCTGACCTGATCGAACTGCTGGCAACAGTGCCGGTCGGGGAAGAAATCCCCCCTGAACTCTACCAGGCCATTGCCGAGGTCCTGGCCTTTGTCTATTCGGTCAACGACCGTTTTAAGAAAAAACTCCAGCAACCATAAGGATGGTTCCATGGCTCTTGATATTCCGGTTGATACCAGTGTGGAAGCACTGCAAGACCTGCTGCTCTGTGCCCGGGGTGATAAACCCTGTGACCTGGTGCTGAAAAATGCCTCTGTGGTAAATGTGTTCAGCAATGAAATCATAACCGCTGATGTCGGCCTCTGTGGCAACCGTATTGCCGGTATCGGCAGCTATTGCGGTGACAGGGAAATTGATCTGGACAAAAAATTTGTCTGTCCCGGCCTTATCGAAGGTCACATCCATATTGAAAGTTCAATGCTTGCACCACACCGGTTCGCGGAAGCTGTTGTGCCAAGAGGAACAACAACTGTTATCTGCGACCCCCATGAAATCGCCAATGTTCATGGTCTTGCGGGGGTGCGCTATATGCTGGCATGCGCCAGGGAGACACCCCTTGATATCTTTGCCATGGTTCCCTCCTGCGTGCCTGCGACCCATCTGGAAACAAGCGGAGCCACCCTCGCAGGGGCAGATATTGCCCGCCTGCTTGCAGCGCCGGGAGTTGCCGGCCTGGGGGAAATGATGAACTTTCCCGGCACTATATACGGCGATGGAGATGTCCTGGCCAAACTTGGTGAAACCCTGGCCCTCAACATGGTTATTGACGGCCATGCCCCTGGAGTAACGGACAGTGAACTGCAGGCCTACTGCGCGGCAGGCATAAGCTCTGACCACGAATGCACCACCCTTGAAGAGGCCAGGGAAAAGCTCCGGGCCGGGATGTACATTTTTATCCGTGAAGGCTCAACCGCCAAAAATCTGGAAGCATTGCTGCCCCTGGTATCTCCTGCCAACTGTCACCGCTTTCTCCTGGTCAGTGATGACCGCCATCCGGATGACCTGCTCACCAGGGGGCATCTTGATGCCATCCTGCGCAAGGCAGTGGCGCTTGGACTTGACGCCATCCAGGCCCTGCGAATGGTGACCATCAACCCGGCACTCCGTTTTGATCTGAAGATGCGGGGGGCCATTGCTCCCGGATACCTTGCCGACCTTGTTGTCCTTACCGATCTTACCGATTTCATGGTTGAACAGGTCTATAAAAATGGCCAGCTCGTCTCCATGAATCAGGGATCTGCACAGATGAAATCCGCCACCACCAAGACAGGCGCCGACATCCTGCCCGGGCAGTCGGTCCAGGTCGACTGGCATCGCGTTGATTTCCGTATTCCCGTGCATGGACAAAAAAAGAAAATACGGGTGATTGATTGCATTGAAGACCAGATCGTCACCTCGATGCGTGAAGTCGAGCCAACGGTTGCAGATGGTTACGCCATTGCCGATCCCGAGCGGGACCTGCTCAAAATCGCCGTCATTGAACGCCATCACGCCACCGGGAATATGACCAATGGCTTTGTCCGGGGGTTCGGCTTTACAAATGGCGCCATCGCCTCCACGGTTGCCCATGATTCACACAACCTCATTGTGGTCGGCACCGATGATGATCTCATGTATGCGGCGGCACGTCTTGTTGCCGACAACGGGGGGGGGCTGTCACTGGTTTGCGAGGATGGCAACCTGACCCTGCCCCTGCCCATAGCAGGTCTGATGTCTGACCAGCCTGCGGCCATTGTTGCTGACCAGCTGGCAGCCATCAATGCAATGGCACGACAGATGGGGGTCAAGGTAAAAAATCCCTACATGCTGCTCAGCTTTCTCGCCCTGCCTGTGATCCCGGCCCTGAAAATTACCGACAAGGGTCTTGTCGATGTCACCCAGTTCACAACCGTCCCCCTCTGGGTCTAAAATCGGCTGCCAGAAAATTTATCCGCAGCAGGTAATGAGCCCCTTGTTGCTATCCATTTCAGGAAGTGGTTACCCTGTTGCCCAAACGGGGACGGGTAATTACACTTTTTTCGGAGAAGAGAAAAAAATTATTTTTTTATAAAATACCTTCATATAAATTTTTTTCTGTCGTATACTCTTGATAATAAGGTAACTTATCTGCATATATACCGGTTATATCAATCTTAAGGAACATGGAAGAGGTGTTGGAATGAACTACGGTGTAGTCAGCCAGGAACAGCTTGAAAAAATTGACGAAATTTTAACTGAAAAACTGATCAAAATTGGCGTGGATTGTGTCATAATTATTGATATGGCCGGTAATATTATTACGGCCAAGGACAACGGTACATCCAAATATGATGTCTATTCCTTTGCCGCACTGGCAGCTGGCAACTTTGCCACAGTCGATGCCATGGCCAAACTGGTTGGTGAAGAGGAATTCTCCCTCCTTTTTCACAAGGGTACCGACTGCAACATTCATTTTTCAAAAATCGATGACGAACTCCTGCTGATATCCATGTTTGGAAAGGACATTTCACTGGGATTTCTCCGTCTGAATGTTGTCGAGACCATTGAACAGATCAAGAAGCTCTGGGCCCGTGACTGATCCTGTCTCCGTACCCTCTCTTTGTGACAGAGCGGATGAATGGATCATCGCCAAAGATACACAGCGACAAGAACCAGAGCAGGGAGTAAACGTTGAGTTTCATAAATCTTAAAGAAAAAATCGTTCAGATCAAAATCGTGTACTACGGTCCGGGCCGTGGTGGAAAAACCACGAATCTTGAATATATCAATCGCAAATTCAACAAACAGATCCAGTCGGAGATGGTCAGCCTGAAGACCCATGGAGACCGCACCCTGTTTTTTGATTTCCTTCCCTTTGATATGGGAAAGATCAAAGGGTATGAAATGAAGATTCAGCTCTATACCGTTCCCGGGCAGGTCAAGTATAATGCCACCAGAAAACTGGTCCTCAAGGGCGTGGATGGTATTGTCTTTGTGGCCGATGCCCAGGAACAGATGCGGGAAAAAAACATCAGGTCACTCAACCAGCTCTATGAAAATCTCAAGAGCTACAAACAGTCCATTTTTAACATTCCACTGGTCCTGCAATACAATAAGGTTGACCTCAGAAATCAGGGAATCCCGATATTACCGACCTCGGTGCTGGAAAAAGACCTGAACAGCAAGTTGAAGGTCCCCTCCTTTGAGGCCAGTGCCCTCACAGGATACCATGTTCCTGAAACATTGAAAAAAATTATCTCATCAACGGTGGTGTCCATTCAGAAAAAACTTCTCTGATGGTACAAAACTGAAGAACCCAGTAATGAGCAGGATATGAAAAAGTCACAAGACAATATGCCAAACGATCTGGATAGTGCCGAAGATCTTACGCTGTTTGCCGATGAATCCTTTGATACCGATGATGTAGATTTATTTGAATTTACTGGTGACAGTGAGTCTCCGTTAACCCGTCTTAAATCAATCATTCTCTCGCTTGATTGGGAAATCAGTGATGATATCCTCCAGGAACTCATCGAAGAAGTTGACAACCTGCAACAGTTATGGCAGGGGGACAAGGTTGCCCAGGTATACCTGCAGGGACTGCGCAAAATAGGGAACTATCTTCGCGCCGAGGGCGCCTATTCCCATCCCAATGCCATTAAACTGCTGCTCAGTTTTTTCTATAATTTTGAAAAAATCATCTCTTCGGAAACCATCACCGGTGATGCCATCACCTCTTTGCTGAAAGCGGATGTCCGCAAGTTTAAAATTCTTCAGTACCAGATCAACCAGAAATCCTCGATTTCGCATATCGCCACAGAAGAAAGCTCCGGCGACCTCGCTGTCTCCGGAGAAGAAAGTGTTGCTGAAATTCCTGAATGTGAACCGCTCACCTGCCTGAAGGCGACCATTCTTGGTCTGGAATGGGAGGTAACTGACAAGGGCCTGGATCAGTTCAATTCCCAGATAGCTGATATTCGCGAGCATTTCATGAATAATAAATCCGCCCAGGTCCTTATCCAGGGATTGCAGGCCCTGGGTGGCTATATTACCGATGAACGGGCCGATGCCCACCCGGAGGCGTTCAGTCTGCTTCATTCTTTTTATGAAGGGCTGGAACTTCTTCTTGATGAAAAAAATATCGATGAAGAGGAAAAACAGAATGTACTCATTGACCGGGTTAACCGCCTGAACGCATTGAAAGCCGTCATTGCCGAAGCCAAGGCCAAAGAGGCCAATAAAGAGGAAATTATTGACGAGATTATTGCACCGATTAGTTCAGAAGGTGAAATGGATCATGCTTCCACTGAACCTGAGGAAGCACTCGCCGAAATTGAAGTTCCTGAGGAACCCGGGGCAGATGATTTTCTCGACCCCTCCGCCATCACACCGGTGGAAGACAAGATATCCGATGATTTCATAGAACAGGAACTCATTGTCGGTGGGGCCATTGCCGGTGCAACCGCTGTCTCCGGTGAAGAGGAAGAACTTGATATCCTTGAAGAAGAATCCATCGAGGAAGAACAGTTTGAGGAAGAACTTGATCTCTTTTTCACCGATGATGAGGAAAATATCCTTGATGCTGCTGGTGAAGAAATTGAGTCCCAAAAAGATGAGGACCTGGAAGACCTGGAGCTGACCTTTACCGAAGAGGAATTCGATCTGGATTTCAGCGATGAAGGCGTTGAATTACCGGATATGGCAGAATCTGAGCAAACAGAAGAGGTCGATGATGAATTTGATCAGCTGTTTGTTGAAGAAGATGATAGCGGTCTGCAACCCGCCCTTGCCGATGCCGGAGAAGAAGGCGGGTTTGATGAAATGGAAACAGCATCGACATTGCCTGAAGTTCCCTCGGATGAAATAGATGACAAACTTGATGCATTCTTTGGGTTGGACGAGGAAGAGGAACAAACCAGGGTGGATTCTGAATCCCTGGAGGAGGAAACCGTTGCCCCTGCCCTTGCCGATGCCGATGAGGAAGGCGGATTCAATGAGGATGAGGAGGTTGCCACCCTGACCGAGGAACCGGGCGCGGAAATTGAGGACAAGCTCGATGCATTCTTTGGCCTGGACGAGGAAGAGGAACACACCGCTGTGGATTCTGAATCCCTGGAGGAGGAAACCGTTGCCCCTGCCCTTGCCGATGCCGATGAGGAAGGTGGATTTAACGAGGACGAGGCGGTCGCTACCCTGACCGAGGAACCGGGCGCGGAAATTGAGGACAAGCTCGATGCATTCTTCGGCCTGGATGAAGAAGAGACGGAAGAACAGGCGGTTGTTATTGAACAGAGCGATGAATACGACGAACTCAACATTGCTCCCGCCCTTGCCGATGCCGATGAGGAAGGCGGATTTAACGAAGACGAGGCGGTCGCTACCCTGACCGAGGAACCAAGCGCGGAAATTGAGGACAAGCTCGATGCATTCTTCGGCCTGGATAGTGAAACACCTCCGGCCGTTCCCGAAGAAGAGACAGCCAGTGACAGGAGTTCTTCCGGGACCGGTCTGCTGACTGCACTGGGCGCCGGCCTGACCGCCTTTGCCGCCAAGGGTGCTGTTGAGCAGCTCCGGGAAAGTAAAGACATTGTTGAACAGCTCCGGAAAGAGTCAACCCTTTCCTCCGAGCACAAGATTCTCCTCCAGCTTCTGGAATCAACCTTGGGCCTGATCCCCGAAGAGGATGGCAAGGAACGGGAAGGCCTGGAAAAAATCACCGGGCTCAGTCAAAGCCTGCAGCAGCAGTTGGAGAAAAAAGAGATTACCTCCCTTGATCTCTGCGTGTCGCTTGCCCAGGCGGTTTCCATCCTGTCCGCCGAGATTGTTGACCTGAGGAACAGGGTCAAATAGGTAGCCATAGAGGTATCTTAGGAACCCAAAAGACTATCTGGAAAAATTGGGGAAACAGTCGTCAGGATGTTTCCCCTTTTTTTATCTTTCCGCACTGGTTTGGCTTCATTGTCAACCAAATGGCCAACTCCTGCCGCCTATCGCCGGGGGTCATAGGCCTCACGCAGGGCCTCACCGATAAATATCAACAACACCAGCATGCCGACCAGGACAAAAAAAGTCGACAGGGACAGCCACCAGGCATCAATATTGGCCTTTCCCTGGGCCAACAGTTCTCCAAGACTCGGGGTTGAGGGCGGCACACCAAGACCGAGGAAATCGAGACTGGTCAGGGCAAGAATTGCCCCGGACATCCGAAAAGGCAAAAAGGTGATAACCGGGGTCATGCCGTTTGGCAGCAGATGTCGGTACATGATGGTCAGGTTACCCACTCCCAGGGCCCGCGCCGCCTTGACATACTCCATGTTCCTTCCCCGAAGAAATTCAGCGCGCACATAATCTGATAAGCCCATCCAACTGAACAGGGAAAGCAGTGCCAACAGCAAAAAAATGCTTGGTTTAAAGATAGAGGCAAAGATTATCAGCAGATAGAGTTCGGGCATGGCGCTCCAGATCTCGATAAAACGCTGGAAGAACAGATCAATTTTGCCGCCGAAATAACCCTGGACACCACCGGCGATTATGCCGAGCACCGTCCCCACTGCAGTCAGGGCAAAACCAAAGAGAACCGACAGGCGAAAACCATAGATCAGACGGGCAAGCACGTCCCGGCCCCGGTCATCGGTACCCAGCAGGTTGTCCCTGGTCGGCGGCGAGGGTACCGGCTGATCCAGGTTCAGATTGATTGAGTTGTAACTATGGGGATTGGGCGGAAAGATGACCCAATTCCCGTGAGAGCTCAGTCGTTTGAGAATAAATGGGTCCCGGTAATCGGTTTCGGTTTCAAAATCACCGCCAAAGGTTGT
>JALVAI010000135.1 GCA_027011235.1 Desulfobulbaceae bacterium | reverse complement strand
GCATTCTTGACCACCCGTTCGGCCGTGGAACCCATCAGGATTTTTTCCAGTCCCTTGACTCCGTGGGTGCCGATAATGATCATGTCGGCGTTCTCTTCCTGGGCGTATTTGATTATTTCTTCAGCGGCATCACCAATCGCCACGCCACCCCCGACGCCATATTCCCGGTCTTTATACTCTTCCACCAGGGCATTTATGCGTTCTTTGGATTCTTTTTCCAGGTCCTTGGTCATGCTGATGAATGATGGATGAACCAGCATCATGTCATACCCCTGGAAGTCATTAACCGCGTGGAAAAACAGGACTTCGGCCCCAAGTTTGTCGGCAACCGACATCGCATAGTCAACGACCTTGTCAGTGGTACTGGAAAAATCAACCGGAACAACTACTTTTTTTATTTCAGCCATTGTACACCTCCTCAATAATTATAATCCATCCGGATAAGAATTCCGGATAATCTCCTCTTTGTAGAAAAGATTGGTCGGATTATGAAAAATGTCAATGACGGCAAACAGTTTTTCCGGTATTTATCCGAAAATAAGGTTACGCATGTTGTTGCATGTGCTGTAGGAGCGGATTTATCCGCGAATAGCTCTCCCGATTACCTGGACAACCATGAATATTTCGCGGCTGAAGCCGCTCCTACGGGCTTAGGTTGTGGGTAAAACCCACCTTAAACGCAATCTGTTGATTTTCATGCTTTGTTGTGCCCGGTGCGCCGGGAATGTTGGTTTATCAGAAAATAGCCCACAACGCTGCGTCCTTTCGGACTTTTTTCATCATCCGAAGTCTGCGTTTATCTGTTGTGGCCGCTGTTGTGGCCGGGATGTTTATAGCGCCTGCCGTATTCGCTCCATGGCCCGTTTGACATTTTCATGGGAATTAAAGGCGGAAAGCCGGATATAGCCCTGGCCGCATTTTCCAAAACCCGCCCCCGGCGTGCAGACGACCCCGGCCCTGGTCAGCAGCATATCAAAAAATTCCCAGGAATCCCTGTCACTGCGGATCCAGATATAGGGTGAATTGTCACCGCCCACATAATCAAACCCAAGCTCGCCGATAACCCTGGCTATCAGATCACCGTTTTTCAGGTAGGAGCCGACAAGCTCACGGACCTGGGCCTTGCCCTCATCGGAATAAACGGCCTCGGCCGCCCGCTGTACCGGATAGGACACACCGTTGAACTTGGTGCAGTGGCGCCGGTTCCACAGTGGATGTACGGGCTGTCTGTTGCCCGCCGAATCAAAGGCCACACATTCTTTGGGGACAACGGTGTAAGCGCAGCGGGTACCTGTAAACCCGGCATTTTTGGAAAAACTGCGAAACTCGATGGCCACTTCCCGGGCGCCCTCGACTTCATAAATGGAATGGGGCAGGGAGTCATCGCGGATAAAGGCCTCGTAGGCGGCATCAAAGAGGATAAGGGCCTTGTTTTCCCTTGCGTAATCCACCCAGGTTTTCAACTGCTCCTTACTGATGGTCGAGCCGGTGGGATTATTGGGAAAACAGAGATAAATCAGGTCGACCGGTTCGGCGGGCAGCTCCGGAACATAGTTGTTTGCATGGGTGGAATCGAGATAGGTAATCCCCTGGTATCGGCCATCAGCAAAGGTGCCGGTGCGGCCGGCCATGACATTGGTATCGAGATAGACTGGATAGACCGGATCGGGAATGGCCACCCGCGCGTCTATGGAAAAAAGCTCCTGGATATTGCCGGTATCACATTTGGCGCCGTCGGAGACAAAGATTTCGTCGGCCGTAATTTCTGCGCCCCTGGCCTGGAAATCATTGTCGGCAATGGCCTGGCGCAGGAATTCATAGCCCTGTTCCGGGCCGTAGCCGTGAAAACCGCTCTCAGTGCCCATTTCATCAACCGCTGCATGGAAGGCCTTGATGCAGGCATCGGGCAGAGGCCTGGTTACGTCACCAATGCCCAGTTTGATGATCTCTTTGTCCGGATGCTGCTCCTGGAACGAGGCCACCCTTTTGGCAATATCGGAAAAGAGGTAGGAGGCCTGCAGCTTGAGATAATTTTCATTGATTTTCAGCATTTTTCTTCTAATATTTTTTATAATTGTTCAGAGTTGATTGTTTTGCAAAAGGAATGTTGCCGTTTCAGTGCGATGAAGACTACAGCTCAACAATAACGCCCTGGCTGAATTCATAGCCATCAGTGGTCAGGTCATAGTCCATTCGGCCCGCCTGGAGAGTAAAGGTCGGGGTTTTGATATCCACATCCACGGGACTGATCAGCATTTTGGTGGCATCATAGTAATGGAGAAGATCGGTGTACAGGGTTTCCCCGGCCTGGGGTTTACGGATAACCACATTGTCAATCAGGATCAGGTGTCGCTTATCTAAGTAATAGGTCCCGCGGTTACTGGTAATGGTGATTGGCTGATCTTTCCCCTTATAGAGGGCATCCACATCGATCATCCCCAGTTCCCGGTCTGTTTTGCCGGTAAAGGCCCGCCGGGCGTTGATGATCCATTCCTCCTTGCCCTTGGTCGTCAGGGTAAGGGTAAGGGAATCCATGATAAAATTCTGCTGCACCCGGGCTGCCGCAGCCGCCAGTTTCGGGTCATATCCCCCCCGTGGCCTGAGAAATTCGGTGACAGCACCCTTCCACAGGGGGCTGGTGATCAGCAGGGCAAGGGGAACCACCCAGAGGAGATTACGCAGATTTTTCATGGGCCGCTATATTTCACAAGCAGTGGTGCAAGATCGCCCCTGGCCTCGAGGATAAGGTCACATATTTCGCGTACCGCGCCATGGCCGCCGTTTTGCCTGCAGACATAATTGACCCGCTGGCGTACCTCAGGGGCGGCATCGGCCGGAGCTGCCGCCAGACCGACCCGGCCCAGCAGGGGCAGATCAAGCCAGTCATCACCCATGTAGGCGGTGTGCAGGGGACGCAGACCGGTGGCCTGCAGGATTTCCTCATAGACTCGGTTTTTGTCCTTGCGTCCCTGGTACACATGGGCAAAGCCAAGATCACCCGCCCGCCGTCGGACTGCCTCTGAGGTTCGGGCTGTGATAAGG
>JALVAI010000134.1 GCA_027011235.1 Desulfobulbaceae bacterium | reverse complement strand
GCTTAAAAAAGTTATTATATCAGCATGTTGCCTGGTTATATTTCCCGTGGATCATAATTGTTGCATGTGCTGTAGGGGCGAATTTATTCGCCTTAAGAAAAGCGCCATTTTATCTGCCATACCTTGCACAAGGCGGCTGAAGCCGCTCCTACGTCCTTGGGTTGTTAGCAAGGCCTGCCTTAGGATTTTTTACCTGAATTTACAACTCCCTGCAGTCTGCAAGTAAAGCGGCCATTTCTTCCTTTTTTGCCAGGGCACAGTCAACAGATCCCTCCCTGGCACCGGTCTCCATCTCCAGGGCCAGTAACCGTACGCCTTCGATGCCAAGACTTGCCGCCGCGCCCTTGATACTGTGTGCGGCCGCAACAACACCCGGGGCATCACCTGCGTCAGCCGCCCGGCAAAGCTGCTCGAAATCCTGAGCGGCAGAATCCTTAAACAACTCCAGCAATTCTTCCAGGAGTTCTTCATCCCCAGCGGTCTGCTCAAGGGCGAATTCACGATTCCATAACAAGGTGCTCATACTCTCTCCTCAGGTTCATCAAGGGTATTGGTTTTTCCCTGCAGCCTCTCAGTCTCCTCTACCACCTTCTTTACGTCGGCAAAGGGAATCTGTCCCCGGCGAATACAGCTCAGGGTTCCTTCCAGGCAGCTCACCATCGTGGTTGCGCAGACACCGGCTGTCCGGCCCCCATCGAGAATCATGTCAACCTCAGCTCCAAGACAGTCGGCAACCCCCTGGGCGGTATCCTGGGGAGGACGACCGGAAATATTGGCGCTGGTCGCGGTTATCGGCCCGCCAAAGGCTTTGGCAAGTTCGATTGCCACAGGATGGGAAGAACATCGGACAGCCACGGTTCCGGTACCCGCGGTCAGAAGAGGGGGAAGATGGGACCGGGCCGGAAAAACCAGGGTCAGAGGTCCCGGCCAGAATCTCTCCATTAACACCCGGCTGGCAGGAGGCACCTCCTGCGCCAGCAGGGCAAGCTGGTCACAAGAGGAAATAATGGTTGGCAAAGGTTTGTCTTTCCCCCTCTGCTTGACAGCAAACAGACGCTCCAGGGCCTCCGGGTCAAACGGATCCGCTGCCAGTCCGTACCAGCTTTCCGTGGGAAAGGCGACCAGGCCGCCCTGCCTGAGCAAAAGAGCCGCCGGTCTCATCCCGACTTCTGGCGGAATTGGTCCGGGGCCCTGTTGACTACGCTCTTTGGTCAAGTTCTTTATTCTTCTCTTTTACCTGTTCTATCATGGACAGCCGCTGTTGTTCAAGGGCTGCCGCGATCTTTGCATCGTTTATGGCAAGAATCCTTGCCGCAAGGACAGCCCCGTTCCTGGCACCAGGCCCGCCGATACCCATGGTGGCCACCGGAATACCCGGCGGCATCTGCACGGTTGACAACAGGGCGTCAAGGCCATGTAAGGAAGAGGCGTCAAGGGGAACGCCTATCACCGGCAGCCGGGTATGGGCGGCCACAACACCGGCAAGATGGGCAGCCATGCCGGCCCCGGCAATGATCACCTCTATGCCGCGTTCAGATGCCGTAGAGGCATATTCAACCGCCAGCTCCGGCGTTCTGTGGGCGGACACGATCCGCAGTTCATACCTGATCGAAACCGATTGCAGAAAGTCGGCTGCTTTCTCCATAACCGGAAGATCGGAGTCACTGCCCATGATAATACCCACTCGGGGCCCCTTGTCGGCATCCCGGCGTTTCAGGGCCCGGTATCCAATATCACGGCGATAATAACAGCCCGGCCAATGAATGACATCAACCGCCTTGTAGGCCTGGGCAATGGCCTTTTCTATGGTGGGAGCAATAGCGGTTACCCCGAGAACGCGACCGCCGGCGGTGACGGTACGGCGGTCTTTAATCGTGGTTCCGGCATGAAATACAACAACATCCTTGATCCGGGCAGCCTTCATCAGGCCGCGAATGGGTTTACCGGTCGTATAACTGCCTGGATACCCTTGCGAGGCCATAACCACACATACGGTCGGCCGGGGATCAATCTCCAGTTCAACCTCTTCCAGGCGGGCATCAATCACTGCCTCGATCACCTCGACCAGGTCGGTTTTCATCCGCATGAGAAGGGGCTGGCACTCGGGATCACCAAAACGGCAGTTAAACTCCAGTACATTCAACCGATCACCATCGATCATGAGGCCGGCATAGAGCATGCCCTTATATGGCCTGCCTTCGGCCTCCATGCCGCGGATGGTCGGCAGCATGATCTCATTGATTACCCGCATGGCCAGGCCATCCGTCAATACCGGGGCCGGTGAATAGGCGCCCATGCCGCCGGTATTGGGCCCGCGATCACCCTCAAACACTGCCTTATGGTCCTGGGACGAAGGAAGGGGCAATACGGTTTTGCCGTCTGTAAAGGCGATAAACGATGCCTCCTCGCCCCGGAGGAATTCTTCCACCACCACCCTGCCGCCGGCATCGCCAAAGGCCCTTTTCTTGATAATCAGATCAATGGCTTTTTTTGCCTCCGACTTGGTGGCAGCCACGATAACACCTTTACCGGCGGCAAGACCGTCTGCCTTGACCACACAGGGAGCGCCAATCTTGTCCACATATTTTTTTGCTGGCCCGGCCTTGGTAAAAACCTTGTAAGCTGCACTGGGAATGGAATATTTTTTCAGAAAATCCTTGGTAAAGACCTTGCTGCCCTCCAGGATGGCACCCCGGGCAGAAGGGCCAAATATGCGCAGGTCATGTTCTTCAAAGGCATCCACAATCCCAAGGGTAAGGGGATCTTCGGGGCCGACAACGGTGAGATCGATCCCCTTTTCCCTGGCAAAGTCGAGCAACCCCTCAATATCATCGGCCTTGATATTGACACAGGTGGCCAGTTTACGAATGCCGGCATTTCCGGGAGCGCAGTAGATTTTTTCTACTTTTTTTGACTGGTTAAGCTTCCAAACAAGGGCGTGTTCACGCCCACCCGAGCCAATCACCAAAACTTTCATTCCCATCTCCTTATTATTCAGACCACTATGACTGATGAACTCGTAAAAAGTCCAGATATACAGGTACGCGGAGCGAAGCGTAGACTCCGAGGAGTAGTGTTCTGTGGCGGGTCTTGACTATACATGTAGTATGCCAACGAATCGCCACAGGACACACGACGCAGTAGATCGAAGTTTTTACGACGCCATCATGACTGGATTATTCCCTAAGGTGGAGGCGGCATCAATGGACCGGCCTCCCGACCCTGTCCTGAGTTTAGTGTGCCAACATCTGTTTTCCCTGTTACAGAACAGGAACTTTTCAGGTTGGCCTTTAGTTATATTTACGACAAGCATAACAAAAAAAAACAGACCCTTCACCAACTCTGCGAACATGAAGGACAAATCTTCATTTCACTTGACAGAAACAAAAGTTACCTGCTAACATAAATAAATGAGGGTTCATTCATTTCACAACGTTTTCCATTCCCTTCAACGACCAGCCTGATGAAATCATCGGACAAGCAAGTATCAGACAAACATAAAAAAATCATAAAAGCATCGACCAAAGTCTTTGCCAAAAAAGGCTTTTTTAATGCAAGGATTTCCGATATCGCCAAGGAGGCAAAGGTTGCGGACGGGACGATTTATCTCTATTTCAACAACAAATTCGACATCCTCCTGTCCGTATTCGAACAGGAGATAGGGCGACTGGTCGAACAGGTAACAGCCCTGCTTGAAAAGGAAGATGATCCGAGAAAAATGTTGGAAATTTTCATCCGCAAGCACCTGGCGGAGATGAAAAAGAACAGAAACCTGGCCGAGGTCATTCAAATCGAGCTCCGCCAGACCAATAAACTGATCAAGGATTATAGAAACAACCAGTTCAGTGAATATTTAAACATTGTCTCGGCAATTATCAAAAAAGGACAGCAGGAAAAAATATTCAGACAGGACATTCTGCCGGGAATTGCCAAAAGGGCCATATTCGGCGGCCTGGATGAGATCTCACGAGTCTGGAGCCAGAAACTGGAAACGACCTATACTGTGGATGAAGCAGCGAAACAGGTCTCCGACATCTTCCAGCTTGGCATCCTGGCCCCTGCCGACCCGGATTGAATCTGTCAATGGCAATGATTACCGTCTTCCTGTTTACCTTCCTTTAAGGTACGGTCTGGCCTGACCCTGCCGAGGCAAAAAAATTCATATCAGCGAAACGATATTTATTATGGCCGACCAATATGGTTCCGCCACGCTAATTTCTCCCGGTCCTCCTGTCAGCTCGTTTTTCCCTGTTGTTATAGCCGCAAGTCTGATTATGGATGAGGTGAACGGGTAATCTCCACAATCTCGAATTCACGTATTCCACCCGGGGTTTTTGCGACAACATCATCACCGGGTTCCTTGCCCAGCATTGACCTTCCCAACGGTGACAGAACTGAAATAGAGCCTTTCTTCACATCGGCCTCCTCGGGACCGAGAAGCTGGTAGGTTATCTCCTCTTCAGTATCCATGTCCATGAGCGTAACAACGGTGCCAAACACAACCCGTTCCGTGTTGACTGCTGAGCAGTCGATGACCTCGGCCCGGCCAAGTTTGTCCTTGAGCTCCATTATGCGCCCCTCAATCATTCCCTGTCGCTCTTTTGCCGCGTGATATTCGGCATTTTCCTTTAAATCACCATGTTCACGCGCCACTTCAATGGCCTTGACTATCGCATGCCGCTCCACCCGCTCCAGGTGTTCAAGCTCTTCACGCAGTTTTTGATTTCCACGTATTGACATGGGAATACGCTCCACCATTTCAATCTCCTTTACGTTTTTTATACTGACTTTTTATAGGCAACTCGTCTACATCACCCTCTTGCCCGGGCAACGGGACAGATTCCCGATCCATGTGCCGATCCAATGGTCGCTGCCCGTGCAAAAGGCGTAAAACAGCGGCAAGTTCCCGTTGTTTACCATCGGCCTTGAGCTGATCTGCCAGATGCTGAAACACCCCTTGTCGATCTCGGGTCATCCTGCCGACATCCCGCCAGAGTCGATTGATATTTTTCCCACCTTTTTCGGTGATAAGAGCAATCAGACCGGCCGACAACCCGGCGCGGATCTGTTCACGTTCCTGCCGCACCCTGATGTCAGCCGGAACCAGGTCCAGATACAGGGAGAGATAATCCAGTGCCTTGCCGGGACGTCCCATTCGCTGGTGCAAATGGGCTGCCTGCAGAATAAGATCGGCATTAATCGGATCAACCTTGAGCTGGCGTTCAACATGAACAAGGGCCATGCCGATGTTCCCCTTGTGCAGGTAATACTTTGTCAACCAGGAATTGGCCTGGATGTCATCGGGCTTGAGCGCCACAAGCTGCTGCCAGTATTGCGCTGCCTGCTCATTTTTTTTCAAGGCGGATTCGGTGCGGGCCAGCAGCTTCACCAGTTGGGCGTCATCGGAATGATCGTCCAGGGCCTTTATCAGCAGATCTTCCGCTTTTACCGGCTTTCCCAAGTCCAGAGCAAGAGCACCCGTTCGTTTCACCAGGCTGAAATCGTTTGGCGAACGCAGAAGCAGAAGTTCAAGAAGTGGCAGTTGCGCCTCCCGGTTTCCCTGTTTACCCAGGGCATCAATCAAACCTCGCAGGGCTTTCAGGGCATCCGGGCCTTCAGGGCTGCTCTCGTACAATTCGCCATACTCCTTGACCGCCTGGTCTATGGGGCCGGTATGGAGAAAAACTTTGGCCCTTGCCAGCATATATCTATGGCTGTCAGGATCATGGGTCCGTAGGATATCCAACTGTTTGCCGGCCTGCCGCCATCTGCCATGCTGGATCAATATTGAGGCATATTCCCACCTTGCCTCATCGATGTTTCCTTTTTTCTGCAGCAGGAGTTCGTATTGCACCAGTGCCTGGCCGGCCTTCCCCTGTCGATACAGCTCTCGGGCCCGGTCCCAGTCTATTTTCCATCGGGGCAGATTGTTTTCTCCCGTATAATGGATGTCATGGTCAGGCACAACAGTCCCACCCGTACCTGGACCACTCTCTGTTGCAATAACCGTGGTGGCGGCAAGCACAACCACAGGAACGGTCAGCACCGAAACAGGAATATGGAATCGACTGCAAACACTCACGAAATACTCTGGAAAGAATTGAGGCAGACCTATTTCGAGGTATAAAAAGAGGCTATGGTTTCGACGACAAAATCAATCTGCTCCCGGGTCAGGTCTGGATAAATGGGCAGGGCAAGTGATTCACGGGCCGCCTTTTCGGCAATCGGAAAACTCTGATCATTATAGACGCTGACACATTCCTGTTGATGCAGACAACGGGGATAGTACACTTCACACCCTACCCCATGCTCAAGAAGATATGCTTGCAGGGCGTCACGCTCAGGGACCCGGACAACATACTGATTGTAGATATGATGGTTGTGTTCTTCCGCACCGGGCATATCACGGTATTTTTCCACCGGCAGCCGGACTGTTGTTTCCGCCAGTCCTTTACCGGCAAACAATTCTCCATATATCTTACTGTTTTGACGACGCTTTTTATGCCAGCTATCAAGATATTGCAATTTGATGTCCAAAACAACCGCCTGCACCGGATCCAGGCGGAAATTGCCACCGATCCGGGGATGATAATACTTGGGACTTGCACCGTGATTTCTGCAGGAGCGAAGAATATCCACCAGTTCCTTATCACTGGTTGTCACCAGGCCGCCATCCCCAATGCCACCGAGATTTTTACTGGGAAAAAAGGAAAAACACCCTGTCCTTCCCATACTGCCGGCTTTTTTCCAGGAGATATGGTCCTTACTGTCCGCAACAGGACAGCAGGCCCCTATGGCCTGGGCCGCATCTTCAATAACCGGGACTTCGTATTTATCGGCAATGGCGGTAATGGGTCCCATGTCAGCGCATTGCCCGAAAAGATGGACCGGAAGTATGGCGGCAACACCGTGCCCCCTGCCCTGTTCCCTTTCCATGATTTCCTGAAGGGCTTCAGGGTCCATGTTAAAGCTCTCTTCCTCGATATCGACAAAAACAGGAGTGGCGCCAACCCGCAGAACAGCGCCCATGGTGGCAAAAAAGGTGTAGGGAGTTGTAACAACCCTGTCACCGGGTCCGATTTCCATGGCCATCAGGGTCATGACCAGGGCATCGGTACCACTGGAGACGCCTACGCCGAAATCAGCCTGACAATAGGCAGCCACCTTTTCTTCAAAGGACTGCACCTCGGGACCAAGGATATAGCGAGTTGAATCAATGACCCGGGTCACAGCCTCGATAATTTCGTTCCGTAACAATTGTATCTGGGGGCCCAGGTCAAGCAGTGGTACATTCATTCTTGTATATACAATGAAAAATTATTAGTTTCAGGGTATTGAACACCAAGGGCAGACAGTAGTTTTGCCGATCAAGAAAATAAGATGAACTCGTAAAAAATCCAGACAATGCTTAAAGATGGATAAGTAAAAACACAGATATACAAGGAGTAGTGTTCTGTGGAGGGTCTTGACTATCCATGTAGTATGCCCACGAATCGCCACAGGACACACGACGCATTAGATCGAAGTTTTTACGACGCCATCAAAATAAGGGTTTTTTCATCTCCTCTTATGGGTGCCTTGTATCTTCCAGTCAGCCTTCAGCTCCACGGACAACCATATTTTCGCCGTTAAACAGATCAAGAATATCGGGCATATCGTTTTCCAGTTGTTTTTTCAGCTTTTTGAGAAGATTCGCCTCTATCTGCCTGACCCGCTCACGGGAAATACCAAACTGTTCCGCTATGGTCTGCAGGGTAAGCGGTTCATCACTGAGTAACCTGCTTTGCAAGATAACCCTTTCTTTTTCATTGAGTCTGTCCCGCATCTTGTTCAAGACCTCACCAAGGGCCTCCCGAATCTCTCTGCTGGCCACCAGCTCTTCAATATCTGGTCCATCCTGGGGCAAAAAATTCTTCTGCTGATCCTCGGAATCACTGCGTACAGGCGCCTCAAGAGAGACATCCCAATTGTCCATCCGTTGGCTCATCTCAATGACTTCACTTTCCTTGACGTTGAGCCTGTCTGCAAGCAGCTTGACCTCGGGTTTGAACCCCTGGGCCTCGAGAAGCTTTCGTTCCTTGTTGAGGCCGAAAAATAATTTCCGCTGCGCCTGGGTGGTGCCGATCTTGACCAGACGCCAATTATCCATGATAAATTTCAGGATATAGGCCCGGATCCAGTAGGCGGCATAATAGGAAAACTTGACTCCCCGGTAAGGATCAAACTTCTTTGTCGCCTGCACCAGACCGACATTGCCTTCCTGGATCAGATCCATAAAATTCTGCATCCAGTATTTTTGGAAATCCATGGCCACCTTGACCACAAGACGGAGATTGGCCGAGACCAGCCTGTAGGCGGCATCCGGATCACCGGTTTCCTGAAATCGGGCGGCAAGTTCCTCGGTTTCCTCACGCGTCAGCAGTTCATACTGGCTGATTTCCTGCAGGTATCTGTGCAAGGCGGGATTACTGACCGCAGGCAGGTTTTCCTCATCAGGCAGGACCACGAGAGGATGCAGCATCTGTTCAGGGGACGAATCCTTTGGGATGGTGGATTTCTTTTTCTTTTTTTGAGTCTTTTTTTTCGTAACCATGTACCTGAAAACAGATGGATTCCGAGTTCCGAGTTTAATCTTACGGGATTAGCTTGACAAGTCCGGAGTCTCGTTGGGCTGCCAAACAGCGGCAATGGATATTTTCTTGTTACACCACTCTGCGGGTAAACAAAAAATTCCGGGACAGGTTGTTTTCATCACAGCTCAGCAGTGGTGTTGCAGTACTCGGCCAATCTGATGCAGCCATGACAGTTTCCGGTGACTTTATCGCAAAAAAAAAGAGAACCCTGCATGGAGTCCTTCTCGCATACAGGGTAATAAATATTCACTATACCTCAACCTATTATTTTTTTCACTTAAATACCGACACAATCATCATGGTCGGCTTTAATGGAGATTATCGAACTTCCTTTGCCGTAATCACGACATGGAAAAAGTGCAAAAATGTTTTTTTCTTCAGCAATATTTTTCTTCAGCAATAGCTCTTGCCTGCTTCATTGGGGCAAGGTATGTTGCCGAAAAAATATTTTTCCCAATACAGGTTTCTGAAGCCCATGAGTAAAAGCATAGATAAAATCAGGAATTTCAGCATAATAGCACACATAGACCACGGCAAGTCAACCCTGGCCGACCGTATGATCCAGCTGTGTAACATGGTGAGCGACCGTGAATTCAAGAATCAACTCCTCGATAATATGGAGATTGAGCGGGAGCGCGGCATCACCATCAAGAGCCAGACAATCTGTCTGCCCTATACCGCGGCCGATGGCGAAACCTATACCTTGAACCTGGTCGATACGCCGGGCCATGTTGACTTCAGTTATGAGGTTTCACGGGCTCTGTCCTCCTGCGAGGGGGCCCTGCTTTTGATTGATGCCGCCCAGGGTATCGAGGCCCAGACCCTGGCCAACCTCTATCTGGCCATGGAAAATGATCTTGAAATCATTCCTGTCATCAACAAGATAGACCTGCCTGCCGCCGAACCGGACAAGGTGGCACAATCAATTGTCGAAGACCTTGGTCTTGAAGAGGAAACTATCAGAAAATGTTCCGCCAAGACCGGTGAAGGGGTGGCCGAACTGTTGGAATCCATTGTTACCCTGTTGCCGCCACCACAAGGGGACCCGGAAAAGCCGCTCGAGGCCCTGATCTTTGATGCCAACTATGACCCCTATCGGGGAACCGTCATTTCGGTCCGCATCATAAACGGCAGGTTAAAACCTGGAGATACCATTATTTTCATGTCTAATAATGCCGAATACCGGGTTGAGGAAGTGGGCCTTTTTCACCTTGCGCGGACCCCGAAAAAACAGCTGAGCGCAGGCCAGGTCGGTTATATCATTGCTGGCGTAAAGACCGTATCCGACACCAGGCCGGGTGATACCATCACCCTGAAAGAAAACCCCTGCCCTGCCCCGCTGCCCGGGTTCCGTGAAATACAACAGGTCGTCTTTTCATCCATCTATCCCATTGCCACCGATGACTATGAAGACCTGGCAACGGCCCTGGAAAAACTGAAACTCAACGACGCCGCCCTTACCTTTCAAAAGGACTCTTCGGCTGCCCTTGGTTTCGGATTTCGATGCGGATTTCTCGGGCTTCTGCACCTTGAAGTTGTCCAGGAGCGGCTGGAACGGGAATTCGGCATCTCGCTCATTCTGACCGTACCCACGGTCAAGTATATTTTTACCCTGCAGGACAACACCGTCAAGGAAGTCGATAATCCAAGCTATTTCCCGGATCCCGGCTCAATCAAGCAGATCGAGGAACCCTTTATCAAGGCGACCATCCATATTCCGGAACGCTATATGGGCGCGGTCATGACCCTGTGTATGGAGCGGCGGGGCGAAAATACCAACTATCATTATCCCATGCCGGGCAGGATAGAG